>JAYTAK010000831.1:0-7539 GCA_043737515.1 Candidatus Kuenenia sp.
ACGGACATAGTCGGTAACATTTGTGGCCGTGCCGCTGTAGGCCAGATCGACGGTAACGGGCTGACTGGAAGGCGCGGACAAAGTGGCCGTGACGGTGGCAGTTCCTGCGGCTTCGGCGATGCTCGAAGGCGCGATGGACAGCGTAACCGTCGGTGTGGCATCGTCATCGGTGATGGTTAACACTGCCGTTGACTGAACTCCAAGACCTGCATCACCTGTGGGGCCGTTCAGCGAGAGATTGACGGTCTCATTCGCTTCATCGATTAGGTCGGCGACGATTGGCACCGTCACGGTCCTGCTCGTCTCTCCCGGTGCGAATGTTACGATCTGATCAGAGTCGATGTAGTCCTGAGGGGTGGAAGCCGTTCCGTTACTGGTAACGAAGTTGACGGAGACAGTCCCCTCACTGCCACCCACGCGATTGATCGTGATCGTTGCAGTGGGTCCACTCTCGCCGATCGCATACGTTGGGGCGCTGAACTGCAGCGTGCCCGCGGGCACAATCGCAAGTCCACGGACAACGGTTGGAAGGGCACCAATACCGCCGACCAATGTCGCTGCCCCTGTCACCAAATCGATTGTGTACAACGACGACTGCGTTCCATCGATCGTCAGTGCGGCAAAGGCGGAATCTCCAAAGGGCTGGATGTCAAACCCCCCTACATCAGTCACGTTAGACCCCAAGGCACCGACTGTGTTCAGCGTGCCGGAGTTGGGTGGGCTCTGAATGACCAGCACGTCCAGTTCCGAATCGATGCCGTACAGCGTCGTCGCGGTTGCACCAGCGAAACTGTTGGTGTATGCCGATGCTATGACGTTTGGGTCAGCACCGCCATTGATGTCAAGGACAGCATACGAAAGCGTCACATCCGTGGCAGCAAGCGTACCATCGATCGGGTTGAGCCGCAGGTTTTCATCCATGTCACTTACTACGCGAACGCGATCCGGGACGGGGTTGAAATCGAACCCAAATTCAAAACCACCCAGTGTAAACGCGCCGTCACTGCCAACCTGAGTCGCTGTTGCAGTCGCAGGATCGATTGTATACAGCCGGCTGTCACTGCTCAGTGCATAAAGTTCACCCGTGGCCGGGCGAAAATCGATGCCGAGAATGATCTCGCCGCCCGCGAGGCCCGTGATTGGCGTCGTCACGACAACGTTGGGTGTTGCCGTATCGAATGCAATCAGTTCGTTCGCATCAGTGACACCGAGCGCGGCCGTCAACAGACTGCGAACTTCCAGCCGCTCAACCTGGAGATGGCCTCCGTTACGCGGTCGACGGCCGGCACTTCGTCCAGAACTTTTTGTCCGCAGATTCCCGGCAGACCATTTTCGAACAACATTCAACCAACTAAACGCGAGCATAACTTTTCTCCTTGCAGGATCTCTGTAAAACAAGGTCACGAAACAATCAAAAATGCCCTTCGGGGCAAACCAGTCGATACCGTCAATCTTTTGCGCACACCTTCCTGGGCGTTTCCGGATGAATGAGACCACCCGGAACTACAAACGAAAAAAGGCCGACGCAGCGGAATCCCGGAAGGAATCCACCGTGTCGGCCTACTCTGTCTCGCGCCCCCGGAATCAACTGGGTTGCGCTTTTTTGAGTCGTCCGAAAGTGATACGAACCAAAAGAAAAAAGGCCGACAGGGCGCAATCCTTTGAAAGATCGCACCCTGTCGGCCTACTTCTTATCGCGCCCCGCGGCATCAGCCGATTTGCGCTTTAATACTGTCAACCGAAAGTTATCGAGTCGCGACTTGGGTAAGCAAGAATGTTCTTGAATCCCGCCGCAACGCGACGGCGTACTATTATCGCTAGTCATCGAGAAGGCAATCCGGTTTCCAACCTTTTTTCAGATTGAGACAAAAAGCGGCGAAGGTCCTTTATCTGACGAATGGCAGGCTCTGGCAGGCTCTGGCTCGCTCGCGACGGTGAAGAATTTTTCGCATACGCCCGACTCTTGCGCACTCGCGAATCGCACAAAAGGTGACAGACACGAATGGCACTGTGGTGGTTGTAAGTGACTTCATGTGCAGTGTTTACGCAATTCGGCTTTGAGGACATGACGGGGAACACAAAAAGGGGAACTCAAAAGGTGTCAGCGACGGTCTTGAATAACATCAATGACAGATTCAAAAAAGATTTTCGAATTCGAGTTTTGTGCAGTGTGTCGATATGGGTGTTGGATTATTTGAGGCATGGGTTTCAGTGTTCGATGGTGTGTTGAAGTGGAAGAGTCGACTGAGTACTCTGGCATCGGCTGACGAAGCGGAGTGCGTCCCGGTTTGCAGACAGAACAGCTGGGACGCAACCACACGAGGCATAGCCAGTTGTTTCGGTGCGTCGATGACGCCTTGTCGGCATTGTAATGTGTAATCACCGGGACGTCGTTTTTCGGGTTCAACGACAAATTAAGTGCGCGTCGCACATTGATCGCCATGAATGCGATTCATCCTGAAAGGATTGCAAAAATTAGCCGGTGGCCGCCGACAGGCGCACCACCGATAAAGAATGCGTGGTGTGACGCATCCTTAAGGGATGCCAGAAACGCCAATCTGGCACCCTTGTCAGGGTGCTGGGGCAGTTTTTTCAACGTATCCGATGTTGGCGCATTTTACCACCGGCTGATTGCTTGAACCGCGTCGCGGTACAGCACACAATTCATAACGTCATGCTTCACATTACCATACTGGCCATCGACATCACTCTCGCACTCAATTTGTCGGTGAATCCGAACTTCGTGCTGCCAACTCGGCCTGATTGTAAAAGTTGACCTTGCCCAGCTCCTTAAGCGAAATCAATCGCCGGGATTCGGGCAATCCGGCGTCTCTGACTCGATCCGTGTGAATGTAACGGCAGGTGGTGTTATGCGAGTACCGGAATCATCGCAGCCAACAATCAAAGCTCCGCTGTGTGCGCGTGTGAGTCAGAGATTCGGTCTACAAGGTGAAAGCATGACAAGGCGGCTCATCCGCATTTGTTTTGCGGCGATTGCCATCCTGTCGATGGGGTGGACCTCAGCGTCGCAGGACGAAGACAATGGCCCGAACGTCGAACTGATCGGTGTTTCAACCCCCCCCGTTGACTTGCCTTCGAATGACAAACGCGAGTGGTGGATGGCCGACGGCACGGCACTGGCGGAGTCTCCACTTCAGCCTGGTGCGTTGAGACTCGATGCAGATCACCGCGACGGCCGCGAATTTGTTTTTCGACTCCAGGGCAGAGAAGGGCTTTATTCGCCGCATGTGACGATACGGCTGCACAAGAAACGTCAACTTGTTGAACTTCGGGCAGGCGAAGAGCCATGGTCGCAAACTGCAAACACCTGGAATCGGGAAACGCAATCCTCGTTGCTGGAATACGCAGTCGGCCCGGTCGGCAACGCGGACTTCGCGACAATCGAATTGAAACTAGCGTCACGAACGCGGATTGAAATTCGTTACGACCAGGATGGTCAACGTATTGACGATGACCCATTCTTCGATGATCTCCTCGACGGGGCAGTTTACCACATGTTTCGTCAAATCCACTTGCTGCGAGCAGGACCGCATGAAGATGGCTTTGCTGTGTGGACAAAACCATTCAGTTCAGGCAGCGAATACGGATTCATTTCACTTGCGCTCAGAGACGAAAAATCCGAGTGCCTGCATTCCGGAGGGCAGTCTGACGGGACAGAACAGATTTTTCTGTTCAGGACGAGGCCCGAAGATGTGCAAGAGTTCGCGTTTCAGTTTCATCCTTACGAGCACACTGTGACGATCAGCAATGTTTCTCTCAAAGCCGGCCATCAGACCGCACCCGAAACTAATGTTGAACCGATTGCCCGGCGAAGAATCAGTGAGCAGTTTGCCCGATATACGTTGGTCGAAGAGTATCGCGATTCAATTGAATTCGTTCCGGCGGCCGACGGGCTTGAGGATCTGCATGTGCGGGACCTCCCGATCAGTGGTTGGCAGTTCGTAAGTTTGCTGACCGACATTCGATCGATCGAGATTCAGGGTGGAGATATGCGAGGAGGACCTCTGCGTCGGATTGCAGAAATTCCAGGGCTGAAGTCCTTGTCGATTGTCGATGCGAAGTGTCTGCCCGAAGACCTTCGTCTTCTTGCAGGCCATCTGACGCTGGAATCATTGAGCGTTTCGTTGACAACGCCGGATGAACTCGCTGACGAAAAGGCTCGGCCCCTGTTATGGTACTACAGCAGTTTCGCTGAACGTGATTGGATCGAAAAGAATCTCACGCGGCTGTCTGAAAGTTTTCCCGATGCCGCTGTGAATCGACATCGACTGGAGGCCGCTGTCCTCACTGACCGAGCCCTGTGGGATTTGACTGAACTCAAAAATCTGACGTCGCTTCGCCTGGTAAATTCACCAATCTCAATTCGAGGACTCATGGGTCTCAAGCTGCTTCCACAGTTGCAGCACCTGAGCATTGAGATCATCGACCAGACTGCGGAGACAGGAGCGGAGCTTGCTTCGTTTCCGGCATTGCAGTGTTTCGGACCGATTGAAGCTAATCCGGAAGTCTTCCGGGAACTCAAGAAGTCGAAAACGCTGGAGGAACTGGTGGTCTTCGATCTGACGGACGACGGAGTCGAAGATCTGATCGGGATCTTTCGACTCAAGCGACTCCACCTCCGGGCGAGCAGTTTGTCGGACGAAGGATTGATGAAACTTAGTCGCCTCAACCAACTCACAGAGCTGTCCTTCGAAGCTACGAAGGGGACGATCACAGATGATGGAATTGCTCGGCTGAGAAGTCAATTGCCGGATTGTCGATTCACCGGTGATGTCCAGGAGCGAACGAAGGATCAGTCCTGATGCGAGCGACAGTCATTTGGAGTGCGGCGACTTGTCGCCGCTTTGCCTTTCCAACACGGCATTTTTGTCAATCGGCGTGGGAAAACAGGAAACATTTCATCTCAATTTCAGGTGAAGTCGGCAGAATAAACGAACGTCTTTCCAGGAGCCAAGTTCCCTGAAAAAGAAAGCGGTGACGAGTCACCGCACTCCAAAATGAATGGCAGTTGGCGGCCAGATCGATTACACATCACAACGCATCGTTCGGCAACCATACACAACCCGTACGGGATTTAATTCCAGGAGAATAAGAATGAGCATCGGTTATCTTTCACAACTGATTTTCGTGATTGCAGGCGTCACTCTGATGGCACAGCACGGTGTTACCTTCGCTGAGGAACCAATCGTCTTTATCTCCTCATTTGCCTCCGGCGAACACGGTGCGATCCATGCATTTACGCTGGACAAAAAGGCTGGGACATTGAAGGCGTTGCACCGCACGGCGGGGGTGGAGAATCCGTTCTTCATGGCCGTGTCGCCGGATCACAAGTTTCTCTATTCGATCTATGCCCCGACGTTCGGCGGCACCGAGAACGAACAGGTCGCTGCTTTTCGAATCGAAGGTCAATCCGGAAAGCTCAGCCCGCTCAATCGCCAATCGACAAAGGGCACCGCGTCGTGCTATCTGGACGTTGATGCAACCGGCAAGAACGTCTTGCTGGCAAACTACTCCACGGGCAGTGTTGCGTCCTATTCAGTGAAGCCCGATGGCTCACTGTCGGAACCTGTTTCATTCGTGCAGCATCATGGTTCGAGTGTCGATGTCTCGCGACAGAAGGAGCCACATGCACATTGCTTTGTCATCAGTCCGAACAACCGCTTTGCGTATTCGGCGGATCTCGGAATCGATCAGATTGTCTGCTATGTATTGGATCCCGCAACGGCGAAACTCACACCGAGTCAGCCGCCCTTCGTCCGCACACCTGCTGGAGGCGGTCCTCGGCATTTGACGTTTCATCCGAACGGGAAGTTCATGTACGTGATCAACGAACTGAAGAATTCCGTAACGCTGTTCGATTTCATCGCGGAATCAGGTTTACTGACCGAACGGCAGACCATCTCGACGCTGCCTGCCGATTTCGATGGCACGAGTCACACGGCCGACCTGAAGATCACGCCTGACGGCAAGTATCTGTACGGCACCAATCGAGGCCACGACAGTATCGCCGCGTATCGAATCGCCGATGACGGCACGCTGAGTCTCCTTGAAATCAAGCCGAGTCCTGGAAAAGGGCCTCAGAACCTGGCGGTCACCGAAGACGGAAGCCTGCTGCTGTGTGCCAACATGCCGGGCAACAATGTTGCGGTATTCCGAATCAACGCGGACACCGGTTTGCTGACATTAGTCGGTGAGCCCGTTGAGATTCCAGGTCCGTCGTGCATTCGGATTCTTGAATGATTCCCGATTCCAGCTCCATAAACTGCACGCGACGATTTACGCTGCACTTTCCTTAAACTCCTGTGCCATAAGCGGTTGCAACAAATCGGCTGCTGTCGAGTCGGGTTTCTTGATCCGTCAATTCGGACGCTGCGTTCTCTGCCTGCGATCCCGCTGGTTTCAGCAGGTTCAACGCAAGGAGAACAGCAATGAACATCACAATTCAGGACGACTCAGTAAATCTGCATTCCGAAGGCCCATCCACAAACGTTGCGGCGTCAACCGACGCAGTCCCGAATCAGTCGAAGATCACCTCAAAGACTGACGCCGCAGTTCACACGCAACCGGCCTCGCAGCCGATTCGTAAGTTTCAGCCCCTGCGGTTTGCAATGGGGCTGCTCAGCACGACGTCAGGCATGGCATTGATACTTGGTGTCGCCCTTCGCGTTTTCGAATTGCGAAACATCAGCGGTGACTTTGCCATGCCGTTGAACGGGATTTGCGTGCTGATCGGAGTCATGATGCTCGGCGGCGGTTTCGGCGTCATGGCGACGTCATCTTCCGGTTTCGACGAAGATGAATTTGATCGACTTGCCACCGCCGGCAATATCTCCGCCGTCAGCCAGTCCACGCGCAGCGACAGTGACTACGGGGAGGAACAGAGTGCTAATCAATCGGCCGCGTGAATTCAAACCCCGCACATGGAGGAACATTCGTTCAATTCTTTGTAGCTTCTGCAATCGAACCAGCCCGTACAGCTTCCACGCTTGGGTGTGAACCTCGGCAGAAATTCGTGTGTCTCGACCGGAAGTCATCATTCTGAGCACAGGCGGTGTCACGATGAAGACGCACATATCGACTCCGAAGATGCGTGTCGGCAAGTACTGCTGCTTCCGACTTGAGCCGGAAACGAAGTCTGGCAAGGGTTTACAGCTATGCCGAAGAATCTGGCCGACTTTGACGATCCTGTGGCACGGAGGATGCCATAAGCACTTGCATCAACATCCGTCAGACATCCCGAACGCGACACAAGGCTCAAAAAATGATCGTTCCTGAATTCATCCTTCAGGACGAGGCCCCACGCGAAAGGTTGCTTCTGGCGGGCTTTGGAAAAGGGGTCAGGCACCAATAGCCAAATGGCCCGCAGGGTGCTGCGCACGATTGGTGCCTGACCCCTTTTTCAAAGCTTGATCCCCTTCTGAACATCCTCTCTGCTGACATGCCCATGAAAGGAATTAATCATGTCCATCAGCAATCTGCAACTCGAACAGCAACTCCTCGATTCCGATGCTGGCCGCG
>JAYTAK010000832.1:0-3312 GCA_043737515.1 Candidatus Kuenenia sp.
GGAGATTCCCGTGATGGGGCTCAGCGAAACTTTCATGAAGCCCACGTCGATGTACTATCGCAACCTGCTGGCGATGGAAGGCGAAGAAGTGCTCCGCACATATCCGATCGATGCTGCCGTGCTCATGGTCGGCTGCGATAAGACGACACCCGCACTGCTGATGAGTGCGTTGAGCGCCGATGTGCCGTCGATTGTGATGCCGGGCGGACCGATGAATCGCACCGCATGGCATGGCGAACAACTTGCCAGCGGCACCGACGTCTGGCGATTCTGGGCCGAACGCGGCGCGGGGCGGCTGGCGTGCGAAGCCTGGTGCCAATTGGAAGATCATATCGCGGCGTCGCCAGGACACTGCATGACCATGGGCACCGCTTCCACCATGACCGCGCTGGCGGAAGTGATGGGCATGACGCTGGCTGGAGCCAGTTCAGTGCCAGCAACACATTCCGGTCATGCACGCATGGCGTCGATGACCGGTCGGCAGGCTGTGGAGCTTGCATGGTTGAATGTGAAGCCTTCGGAGATTCTCAACCGGACAGCCTTTGAAAACGCGATCACGACATTGATGGCAATTGGCGGATCAACGAACGCCATCGTGCATCTGATGGCGATGGCCGGTCGCACCGGGGTGAAATTGACGCTGGAAGATTTCGATCGGGCGTCGCAGCGAACTCCGGTACTGGCTAATCTGCGTCCAGCCGGAAAATTTGTCATGGCAGACTTCTTCGATGCTGGTGGCCTGAATGCCTTGCTCTGTCAGATCGCGGATCTGTTGCATCTGGACGCTCAGACCGTCGAAGGTCAGACGCTGAAAGCCGCGATTGAAGGTGCGGAAATCTGGAACGATGACGTCATTCGCCGTCGCAATAATCCCATCTGTGCGACGGGCAGCCTGGCAGTCCTCCGCGGCAATCTGGCACCGGACGGATGTGTGATCAAACCTGCGGCGGCAGAGGCCGAATTGCTGCAGCATCGCGGGCCAGCCGCGGTCTTCAGGGACTATCCGGATCTGAAGGCCCGTATTGATGATCCGACGCTCGCCTTGACGAAAGATCATGTCATCGTGCTCCAGAATGCCGGCCCGCTGGGAGCACCGGGCATTCCTGAATGGGGCATGTTGCCGATTCCGAAGTATTTGCTGGAACAGGGCGTACGTGACATGGTGCGGATCAGTGACGCACGTATGAGCGGCACCAGTTACGGAGCCTGCGTACTGCATGTGTCACCGGAATCCTTCGTCGGCGGTCCACTCGCCCTCGTTCGAAACGGCGACATGATCACGCTGGATGTCGCCGGACGCCGTTTGAGTCTCGAGATCAGCGACCAGGAACTGGCGACGCGAAAGGCCTCATGGACAGCACCCGCAGCAAAATTCACCCGCGGATACGGCAAGCTCTATTTCGATGAGACCACTCAGGCACACGAAGGCTGCGACTTCCGCTTCCTGCACGCCGACGGCAGCGAGGACGCTGATCCATCGATTTATTGATGAAGGCGGCGATTCCTGTAGATTGGACATTCATGTCCGAGACATTTACCAATCACCGTCGCATTGTCGAACGACTGTCAATGCACAATCACCTTTGCTTCGACTGTGTTTCATGGCCATGCGACGGACATGAATGTCCATCCTACGTAAGATCTTTCCGCCAACGCACTAGCATTTGACTCATTCGGCCACGACGAGATCCATGCTGCCGTTTTGGTCGAGATCGACGTCACAGGTTCCGGCCGGATTCGAGCCGATTCGAATCGCTTCTGCGCTCGATGGATCATTCACGTCACAGCTTACGACGCCTCGTCGCATGTCACTCACCCGGACTCGTGAGGGACTTGAACTGGAATCCGCCAGACGCACGACAGACACGGCGGCAGGTTCGGTTGAACCTACTGGGACATTGATCATTCGCAACTTGAATTCCAGTGGCGAATTAAGCGCTTCGGTCTGGTCAGGTTCAGCAAGCTGACCTGGTGCCGCTGCTGATACCATGAAACCACTGCAGTCTGACGCGGCGGTTTTGATCCTTGCGACCGGATTCGTAGTAAAAGTTGTAGCCGCGTTTAACTTCGTCGTACCATGCCTGCTTCGGAAAACTGTCTGGCAGTGGCACGGCATGGCAGGCACCGCATGGCAGGCACCGCAGAACGCCTGAATCGGCTGAGTCAATTCTGCGTCCTTCGCGGAAGACAGATTATTACCATCAGTCGAAACGGAAGGCATGGGACCACCACTCGGCGGGCCTTTATCCGGCGCATCATCATTGCAGCCAGAAGACAACGAGACCACAATCAGCACGGCAACCCATTGAAAGGTTCTCTCGACGGGACGTCGATTGATCTGTCGGAGAATCATTTCATCGTATTCATGACCTGGTCTCGAGCCGTTCATATCCGAAGTATATCCTTATTTCAACAAGCGAAGTCACACAGTAAACTCGCAATTGCCATCGATTTCAAGTAACCAGGCAGTCCATCGGATTTTTTCGAGAGCCAAAGGTTTGCTTCGGCCAATACGGCTGCTATCATCAGGTGTTGCGGGGTGTTCGTCGCAGCAGTCCGGAGCAGATTGTGATGTCGGAGCTGTTGGAATGCGGCTGTTCAATCTAGTTGGCCGAAAACCAGTCCGCAGGGCGTGTATCAGCCTGGTAGTTATCGCCCTCTGCATCGCATCTCCTGGCCTCAGCCGGACAGTGCAGTCGATTCTTGCTGAAAGAGCATTGCGCGCACAAGATGCCGAGGCGGCTCTTGGATGGTTAGATTCGATTCCGCAGTGGAACCGCGTTGGCGAGACTCATCTGCTGTATGCGAGAGCACACAGGAAACAAGGGAAGTTCGACCTCGTGGGGGCACACCTCCGGACTGCCTGGGAACGTGGCGTGCAGGTGGAACTGCTTGAACGCGAGCAGTGGTTAACACAGGCCCGGGCCGGACAGATGGACGAGGCAGAACCGCATCTGCGACAACTGCTGCAGGACCCGCGTGACGACGGCCAGGAAATCTGCGAATGCTACGTTACAGGATATTTGCTCAATTATCAGTTTTCGAGAGCCGCCCCTATTCTCGCTGCCTGGGAAGCTCAGTTTCCGCTTGATCCACGTCCCCATGAACTGAAAGGAGCGTGGCTGCAGGACGCTGAACGCTGGAGTGAGGCAGTAGCGTCATATGAGAAAGCCCTTGAGCTTGCCCCCGGGAAAACGCGAATTCGCTCCGAAATGGCAGTTTGTCTTAGCGAATTGCATGATTACGACAAGGCGAAGCTGCAATTCCTTCGATGCCTTGACGAAACGCCGGACGATAGTCAACTGCTGATTC
>JAYTAK010000833.1:0-3312 GCA_043737515.1 Candidatus Kuenenia sp.
ATTTCCGGTGTTCACACACAGGATTGACGTATTGTGCTGACGAAAGAACATGCGATCGCCCGGTATGATTTTCAGCGGCAGCGGATTCTTCCCGATCGGCTGACCTCCGGCGAACATGCGCAGTATCTTCAGTTTGCCGAACGCATGCTGGAAGTCTATCGAACCGGGATCGGACGACGACGACGGGACCTGCATCGGGATGTGCATCGAGTCTTCGAAGACGAAGTCGATTGTCCGCTGCGGCGGATCGACGGCTTCTGCAAACTGCTCGACGACCAGGCGACTTACGCCGATGCCGGACGTCGGGAGGCACCAAAGCTGCGGCGTCAGGTCTTCCGCATCGCCGCCAGACATCATCCGCTGGTGGATCAGGCCGACAATCTGTTTGATCATTGTGCGGAAGATGTGAAGGCATTGATCGCGAAGGAACTGCAACGAGACTGGTTCGACATCCGCGCTGCACTGTTCGCCGACGTGATCGACTTTCATCAACTGGAATCGTTTGCAGGCTATCCGAATCCTCGCGCCCTGCTGTCCAGGTACAATGTGGCTCAGGTTCAGGCGGCGCTGTTTTCTGCCGTGTCGATGGACATTGACGCCACCACCGATTTCAAACGTATCCTGCGTGCTGCGCGGCTGGCGAAACTGATGCATAGCATTTCGAGGACCGGCGAAGGGAGGTATCACATTCGGCTCGACGGCCCGGCATCCGTGCTGCGCGAGACGCGGCGGTATGGCATTCTGATGGCGAAGTTCCTGCCGGCTTTGATCTGCTGCACCGGCTGGAAAATGCATGCCGTGGTGGAAACACGGACGCGGTGGAAGCTGAGCCTGGATCTGACGGATCGCGATGGCTTACAAAGTCATCTGCCACCGGATTCGGAATTTGATTCATCGATCGAAGCGGACTTCGCCGAAAAATGGGGCGACGAAGTGCGCGAAGGCTGGACACTGGAACGCGAAGCCGAAGTGCTGCACTCCGGTCAGAAGACGTTTGTTCCCGACTTTGTGTTTCGCCACAACGACGGCAGAACGGTGCTGCTGGAAATCATCGGTTTCTGGACTCCGGAATATATCGACGCGCGCCTGAAGACGCTCGAAGTATTTCGCGAGACGCCGATCCTGCTGGCCATACATGAATCCACATCGCACCACTTCGCGGCCAGTCCTGCGGTGACGAACATCGTCACTTACAAAACCGTGCTGCTGCTGAAGCCCGTGCTGGAGGCACTGGCCAGTCTGCGCAAATAGTCCTGGCGCGGGCGTCGCCCGCAACCCAAAGTGACAAACGCATGGAACACTCACCGACGCTGATCTTCGATAATCCACCGGTAACTGTCCTGGAAAAAACAGCAAAACACCGGCAGCGAGCGCCGTGCCGCTCACTGAAAAACGCATAAGTCTACGCCATTGGACGCGAGTTCGGAGGGGGCCACAATGCCAGGTGTCTGACTCAGATGACGCTGCCTTGGGCCGACTGAATGAATCCGTTGTGTCAGATGGGGGGTATTTCCCCATGTGCCTACGTAAATTTTAGACTATCCATTAAATTTCCGGAATTCTGTTGACTTGCATAGTTGCAAGTTCGCAAACGGTCGCTAATTTTCCCGCCCGCATCGAGCTGGGATCGCTGGATGATTTGAATGTTGCAATGGAATGGCTGCATTTCATCATCTTTGACGAGAAGCGATTTATGGCTCAGACGTCGCGCGCATTCCTTGCTGGTCTACGAAGTATTTTGTGGTTTGGTAAGATTGGTGTGAAGAGTCGGCATCGCCGCCGCCTGCGTCGTCACGAGGAAACATCGCATATCTGTGAATCTCTCGAACAACGGCAATTGCTCGTCGCTCAGCCGATTTCTTTGACTGTCAGCTCCGGGACCACAACGGCCCCGATCACCGTACAGTGGGTGCAGCCATCGACAAGTCCAGCGGTGAGTTTCGATGTGACGGTCACGCGAACGGGTCTCGTTTCTGGTGGCATTGAGACCGTCCTGACTGAAACGGCATGGCCTGCGGTATCCGCACCGGGCTCCACGTACACGTACACGATCACCGAACCGCTGCCAGCCGGTTCGTACTCGGTTGCGATTGTGGCGCGTGGCAGCGATGCCAGCGTTTCCGCAGCAACGACAAATACATTTGTCGTCACGCAGCTCGCGCCGCAGATGTTGCGAGTTTCCGGGAAAAAGCTGGTGGGTGCGAACACGCCAAATGCTCCAATCGTCAGTTCTGCCGTCGCACTGTCGTGGACCGTATTGCCGGGTGTGAATTCCTATTACGTCAAGATCGAAAAGAAGAATACCGCCACACCGGCTGAGTACCTGCAGATTGCTGACTTGGCTCCCCGTTCGGTTCAGGGCGGCGTTTATGAAGGAAATCTTGTTCCAGGCGACTACAAAGTTTCGGTGCGAGATCTGAACATCCTGAATCCCATTGCCAGTGATTGGTCACTGCCGATGGATTTTACGGTGGCTGGCAGTGACGCGCTGTTCCCTGCATGGAACAGTACGGCGGTGACGATGGGACAGGGCGGCGCACTTTCATGGACTGCAGGCCCCTCGGCTGTGCGATATGACGTTGAAATCACCGGAGGCGTTACGACGACTGCGTCGGTCGCGGGAACGGAATATCGAGGCGGGTTTCTTGCAGCGGGCGGTTACAGCGCCAGAGTGCGGGGATTTGATGCCAACAATCAGCCACTCCCGTGGAGCGTGGCTTTGCCGTTCACGATCACAGCGACATCGTATCAACCACAGATCACATCCAGCCCGGCGGGTGTCGCTGCGAATGGCATTGCACCAATCGTTTGGAATCCAATCGGTTGGGCCGATACGTATGAGGTGACATTGCAGATCGCTGCTGGAGCCGTTCAGTTCCGAGAGCGAATCAGAGCCACGACGTACACTCCACCGCTGTTGCCGGTCAATTCGTACACAGTCAGCATCAAGGCTGTCGATACATTCAATGCATCGACTACGGCAGTTACGACGCCGACCTTTCAGGTCGTTTCGGATTCAACTTACAAACCTGCCCCACCTACCTTTGTCCAGAGCACAGCGGGTCCGCAACTGACAAGTAAATAAGTAACTAAAGGGTCAGAGCCCGATTAAAAGAGACCTGACCGTTTATGCTCCTCCTCCACATCGCTCCATTCCTTCACCACGTCCGGCCGAGTGCAGATGGAGCCAGCAGTGGCCTACTGCGATTCTCTCAAAACTGAACACCGAAAACTGAAAACCCGGCGCAGCCGCTACGCAATCTCACCCGCCGCCAACACATCCCGCCGATTTGTCCGTGCCATTTGACTGTC
>JAYTAK010000834.1:0-7537 GCA_043737515.1 Candidatus Kuenenia sp.
CCTTTTTCTGCCTCAGCGCCGTCTGCAGCAAGCTGTACGACTTGCTTTGCAGCCGTCAACAGGTCAATGACTTCGAACGTGCCTTTGCTCGTCACGGAAACCAGCGTTCGCGCGTCCAGAAACTGACAGTTGACCATGTCGTTCAACGCCATCCTGAGACGTACCTGGCCCGTCACCGAATTGATCCAATTCAGCGAGGCTGGAGCTACTCCGGGCGTTGCTTCGCCCCATATCACAAGTTCATCGCCAGAGGTCCGAATGGTCTGCTGCAACTGTGCCAATGGAATCGCCGACTTTTGGACTGTGCCATCGATTCGATTGAAGCACGTCGCGGCCTGAGAATCGCTGTCAGGCGACTGAGGCAAAGGGAGACTCAGAAAAACGCATGATTCAGTCGCGAACACATTGTGCGGTCCGGCTGGAATCTGCAGCGACCACCAATTCTTTCCGGTCAGCAGATCGATCATTTCGACTCGCGACGGCGACTGGAGGCAGATCCAGCGATCATTGCCGCCGCAGATTCGCAGTTCGTGTCCAAAGACTTGCTGCCAAGCCTCGGAAGTGGTTGAAAAACTGGAGAAAATGTGCATCCCGGGCATCATTGGCCAGAGACCTCTGTGCGACTGATTCTGAAACCGGCGGTTCCACAGGACTCGCTGATCGATCAACGAGACGGCAGACAGGCCTGTCGAATTCTGGACCAGCACAACACTTCCGAAACGCATTACAGAACCGCTGTTGCCATTCGAGATCGCGTCGAACATTCCGCCGTCGATCGTACACAGCGGTTCGTCAGGCCTGATAACCGAACGCAAGGCGAGCACCGACGGTTCACGAAACGTGGACCAGCGCCAGGCACTCAGGAATTGATCTTCACGATCACGAGTTGACAGCACACTTTCGTTTGGCTGTGGCATTGAATTGGCCGCGAGAGGATTGACGGGGACTACGGAATACGTCTGATCTTTCCATGTGGACCATTGCCGAGTCAGCAATTCATGCGGAGTCGGCGGTTTTTCTGCAGCTACCGACGGCAGGATCTCAGCCCGAACCACATCCAGTAGATTCAATGTGGCAGGATGAGGCCGCAATGGCAGATCCTTGCGAGCGGCCTCCGCAGCCAGTTGATTGCTGAATCGGTCCACGAGCGAAGTGAACCGTCCATTGAAAACGTCCGACGATTGAGACACCGCAGCAGGATCCGACGTGCCGCTGCGGATCTCCTCTTCGCAGTGCCGTGCCTGCAGCAGCAGGTGCCATGTACCTTCTGTCAGCCGACCCGTCTGGATGGCATCTTCCGCTCGACGGAGCAGTTCGTTTTGCAGAAGGGCAGCGTCCAGTTTCATCAGCAACAGATCTTCATCGGAAATCTGCGGCAGAGCGGACTGCCAGGATGCCGATCCTGACGCATTCAAATCCGTCAGATGCTGTTCAAACAATTGGAGTAGCCATGCCCGCAGCGGCCGGATCGTGGTGAAGCGTGGTTCGGCACTGACCGGGTGGTGATCCGCCGGGTCGTCTGCCATCGGACTCAGAAGTTGCTGTTTCAGCGCCTCATGGTCCGGCAATTCGGCATTCAGCACAGCCGGAGCGGCTTTCAGAGAATCCACGACGACGTCAGCCGAAATTTCCGGATGAGATTTCAGTGTCAGGAACTGCACAATGGCATTTTCCTGCGATGTTGCGGCGTAACGTGCAGCGTCGCTGAGGTGATCGTCGCGATGAGTCGGTTCGTTGAGTACACGAACCGCTGCGAGCCTGAACAACAATTTCCGGACGGAGTCTGCTTGTTCCGATGTGTGTGTAGATTCGGCGAGGATTTTTTCCGCGTCGGCAAACTGTCCCGATTGAATCAGGAGCCAGGCTTGCTCAAGGGAATCAGGCTGGGATTGCGGCACCATTCCGGATTGAGAAAACCGTGAGATGTGATCCGGGCCGTAGCTGATCACATCGCCGTCAATGGACTTCAATCCTCCGGAGCTGAATGCAGGCCGCATCGCGGGAATTCTGTCGGTCAGTTGGCCGTCCGAATAACGCACGATCTGGATGGACCCGTCCGACAACGGTATCCACAGATCGTCGTTCAGGCGAGTGCCAGGACCGCTCGGCACGACGTCGGTTGCGACAAGTGTCGTGGCCCAGACGGCTTTGAGACCGTCCAGCCTGAGCCGCTGAATTTTTTTGGGTCCGGCCACAATGATCGACTCATCATCTTCGGCAACGATCACTGTCGCGGTATCCGGAGAAATGCTTCTTCGCACACTGCCTGTGAGTGGATGAATTACCTGCAACTGGTGACTGTAGGCACCCTGGATCAGCAGCGAATCTGATATCAACCGCATCGCTGCAGGTCGCCAACTGTTGCGAAACGGCTGCACCTCAACCGGCAGCGGGAGGTTCCGAAAACCCCGAGGTTGAGATGTCCCGGATTCCTTCCGAGACATGCGGCGTGTCCAGACGACGGAATGTGTGAGCGCATCAACCGCGATCAGCAGGCCGTCATTGGTGGTCGTCCAGATCATGCCATCGGCAACCAGCGGACGCGACGCGGTCAGTTGACGATTGGTATCCTGAGAAATATTCGCTTCAGGATACGCCAGCATTAACTTCCACACGACTTCACCGGTTTCGGATCGCAGGCAGACCAGCCAATGCGCATCGTCGCGTTCGACAAGACTAAATAACAAACCGCCTGAAACAGTTGGCGGTCCGGCAAACCATGCGCGAGACAACTCGTTGCCGAATCGTTCTTCCAGCGGCGCACCGCCGGCCGACCAGAGTCTGCGACCAGTGGACTTCTCAATCGCGACAAGTTCCCGCAGTGTCCGGGAGACCATGTCTCCGCGTCGCTGCAACATGCCGAATGGCTGATTGAAGTCCGGGGTCGTTCCAACTGATTCCCCCGTGTCACAGAGGACGAACAGCCGCGAGGCATCCGCTGTCATACCGGACGTGACTTCGTCGCGGTGCAACTCAAGAACTTCGCGAGAAGTCAGCAACTGTGCAACGTTGAGTTGAGCGTCGTCGATGCCTTCCGGAAATCTCAGGCCCGGGTCGATCATGCGACGTGCGTCCGGTTGACGATCAAGCAGCCTGCTCCATATCACCTTGCCCGTTGTTCGGTCAAGGGCCAGTAAACCGCCGGAGGATCGAACGTAGATGGCCTGAGAATCCACATCCGGTTCACTCGCGGTCCATGCAATCGCCTGCTCCTGCCCCTCCATGGCCAGCAGCCGCACAAGATCCTGCGACGCACGCCGCTGCGTGGAATTCAAATGCAACGTCCGTGTCCATGTGGGTGAACTCGGGGAAACAACTGAGGCGACTGGCGCTTGATCGGCAGTATCCGGACTCTGTTCGGTAGCGGTAGCGGAATTCGATTCCACGCTGGATCGCTTTACGATTCCGGAATTTACTTCATCGCGCATCGCGATGGCGATCCGTTGCAGATCTGCCGGTACACCAGAATGCAGCACCGGCAGCAGCCAGTACAAAGTCGCCTGTCGATGGCCTCGATCCCGATGAATAGCCGCAAGGAAAAGATGGGCCTTCAACGATTCGGTGCTTCCGGAGTGGCGATGCAGAAATGTAACGAGTGCCGGAGACCCACCGTCTTCCCAGGCAATCTGCAGTGCTCGAGGCGTCGCGCCGGGATGTTTGAGTAGTTCGGCCTGCAGCGTCGGCGGAAATGTCTGAATGCGTTCGATCAGGTCGCGGTGAAGAGGTCGAAACGTCTTGCTGCCATCCGCGACCATCAATGACGGATCAGCCGCCTGCAGGCGCTGGAGCGTGTCGCGAATCTTCGCCACATCGCCTCCTCGTGCCAGCCGACTCAGCTCCTGGAGTTGCTGGACGATCTTGCGATCGGACGGCATTCGCTGCAGGTCATCTGCCGGTTCAGACGCCTCCTTCCCCGGCAAATTCCGCTGCGCCGAGGCTACCTGTGCCGAGCCGATCAGTGTCAGCACGAAGAGGCAAGACACCACCGCAAATTGTGAAACGCCTTTCAGATCCAGACTGCAGTACCGGCTGTTGCTGGTCAAGCGTCGTCTCCGTCGATTGTCGTATACACTGCCTGACATCTTCCGATCCCTCTTCCCTGAAACTCGTACAGTGTCAAATTTCCCAGCGGGATACAAACAATTCCGTGATTTTTTCTGCCTCGATATCCCAGGACGTCATTCTGAGCGGCTGGCGGATCTGGCAGTGTATACAAGAGATTCGCAAATAGGGATCAGTGTTGTCTGAAACCCCGTCAGTTGGTTTCCTGTGCAACAGACTCCGTTCGATTGACGCAGTCCGGGGCGAAAACATCGATCCGCAAACAGAACGCGGCGTGTATTGGTTTGTGGGTCCGCCGGACGACACCTACACGGTGGGCGAAGAACTGAAGGCGGGCTGGATGCAGACGGATCCGGCTGCGGTGCCGGTCGGAATTCTCCAACCGGGCTACAATCTGTTCATGACCGACCCCGCTACGACCTGCGCGGACCTTGATCCGGATAGACCCGGCCCAGATCTCTCAGCAACTCCTCGGAGCAACAGTGTCAGATAAGGTCTTGACGGCATTCGGTGCGTTTATCCAGAATGAACTTTGGCCTCAATCCGACGAAGATTAAACCGGGGCAAGTATCTATCATTTAGTGTTCGAGTATTTGCATTGGGCCAGAGCCCGCGTAGTTCGCGAATCCGTGTCTACATTTCGATCACTTCCCAATTGCATTCAGTGTCAAAATTACACAGTCGATCGACCAGCGAGAATTGATCGCCACTAACCAACACCGCGAACCCCGGACGATCACTTCGCGCTGTCCGTCTGTGCGCCTGAAGGCAATCCCTTATTCGTTTTCTGCGCGTTGTACTTCGGTCGGTCGGATACAGCCTCTTCGGCGCGAAGTCGCTCGGCAAGCCCGGTGAGCGTGCCGCCAGATTCTGCCAGCAGTCGTTCACGAGTCGCGCGGAGTTCGTCAAGAATTGGATTATTTGTCGTCATCGTCGCCATCACCCGAAAGAAACTCCGAAGGAGTACAAATCAACAACCGCCCATAGCCTTGATCATCGAGCAAGCGATAGAGACGAGGCAATTCGTGGGCGTTCGCGATGTGCTTGCAGTTTTGTGTCAGGAGGTAGTCTACACCAGCGATCGCCGCAGCGGCCACGTGAAACGCATCTGCGCCAGCCTTTTGCGGCATCAAATGGTTTGCCTCGATCAATTTAGCGAGATTCTCCACTTCCGGGCTGATTGGAACGAGCGGTATCCCGTCCAACAGCTTTAGTCGATCGGCTGCCGCCGCTGGATCGCCCGCCGAGGCCTCCGAAATCGTAAGCTGCGACGTCACCAGGTTGAATTTTTGGCGTTCAATCGCCCACCACTTGCGGGCTTGATGCTGCAATGCAGCCATCTGAATGTCCTGACTCGGCCAGGCACTCGCGTGACTCACGATTGATCCCTGCCTGCGTTTCCTGTCACTTCAACAATACATTCAATCGCCACATCACACAGCCGATCGATCAGCTCAACGGGCATCGCTGGAGCGGGCATCAGCACAATCACGTCTCCCAACGGTCGCAGGATCACGCCGCGTTTGCGGGCGGCGAGTGTTACCTGGTGTCCGAGTCGCAGTTTGGCGTCAAACGGAACCAGCCCGTCGCGATCTCGCACCAGTTCAATACCAATCATCAGGCCCTTCTGACGTACTTCTCCAACGTGCGGATGATCTCGCAGAACTGCGAGACGCTCGGCGATGCGCGTGGATGTGACCTGAACGTTCTCCAGAACGCGGTTGTCTTCAAACAACTGCAACGATGCCAACCCCGCCGCGCAGCCCAGAGCGTTGCCAGTATACGTATGACCGTGAAAGAATGTGCGACCTTCGGATGGATGACCAAGGAAGGCTGCATAAATGCGTTGGGTGGTGAGCGTCGCGGCGATCGGAAGGTAGCCTCCTGAAATACCTTTCGCGAGGCACAGAAAATCGGGGCTCACACTTTCCTGCTCACAGGCAAACAGTGTCCCCGTGCGACCGAAACCAACGGCCACTTCATCCGCAATCAGCGGGATGTCAAATTCGGTACACAACTGTCGCACATGTCGCAGAAAGCCAGGCGGATGCACCAGAATTCCCGCTGCTCCCTGAACGATCGGTTCCATGACGACACCGGCAATGCGAGATTGATTCTCGCGAATTACACGCCCGACCTCTGCAAAACAAAACGCCAGCCATGAATCTTTGGTGTGCCCCGTCGGAACGCGCGTCGCTACCGGCGACGGTGTTGTCAGCGTCGCAAACAGCAGATGTTTGTA
Organism: Candidatus Kuenenia sp.; assembly: GCA_043737515.1. Classification (GTDB taxonomy): domain Bacteria; phylum Planctomycetota; class Planctomycetia; order Planctomycetales; family Planctomycetaceae; genus SXXK01. The sequence goes on from JAYTAK010000834.1 coordinate 6,305, forward strand.
GCAGCGATGAAACAAATCAATGCCGCCGACGCTGACGGTCCCCAGTGTATCGCCGTGATAAGCTTGGCCGATGCACAGAAACGTATCGCGATCTTCAGGACCCTCCGCTTTCTGGTGATGGTACTGATACGCCATCTTCAGGGCGACTTCGACCGATGTCGCTCCGCTGTCCGAAAAGAAGACTTTCGTCAACCCCGCCGGTACTCGTTCCACCAGCGCGCGGGCCAGACGAATTGACGGCTCGCTGGCCAAACCCAGCAGCGTGCTGTGCGCGACCTTCTGCAGTTGCTCAGACACGGCGCGATCGATGGCGGGAACCGCATGACCATGTACGTTACACCACAACGACGAGATGCCGTCCAGATAGTGCTGACCATCGACATCAATCAGCTCAAACCCCTCGCCCCGCACAATAATCGGTGCATGTTCATCGATCCACGCCGCCATCGGCGTAAACGGATGCCAGACGTGGTCGTTGTCCCACTGGCGAAGTGTGTTCGTGGAGACCTGCATCGATTTCGGGCTCGTCATAGTTCAAAAAGTCCCGATGCTGCCACTCATCGTCGGCTAAGCGATTCTTCTGCGTTTGTCGATCGCCATGTTGATCGGAGACGACGCGCACTCACTAGCTCCGAGAGCGAAGCTGATGCTGCAACTGGTCCGCCATGTCATTCAATTGAGCTTCGTCGTATCCTGCGAATTCTTCCACCGCAGATTGGCGGATGCCGAGGAGTTCCTGCAGCAGTGTGATGCGACCCAGCTTCAGACCTCGCGCCTCACCTCGCGCTTCACCTCGCGCTTCACCTCGCGCTTCACCTCGCGCTTCACCTCGCGCTTCACCTCGCGCTTCACCTCGCGCTTCACCTCGCGCTTCACCTTCCAGACGCGCCTGAATTAATCGAGCCTCTTCGTCTCGCTGGAATTTCAGGCGGGCGTTGTAGAACATCAGTTGTTCGGGCGTTTGTGAGATCATTTTCAGGACTCCTGCAGCTTCGGCGATTTCTTCATCGGGGAACAGGCTGCGGATTTCTTCTGGCGTCAGTTTGTCGGCATTCCGCAGGAAATACGCCCAACGTTCGGCGGGCAATGCATGATATACGTTCTCCGCCGTCACGCGAAGATTATTCAACTGCAAAAGATGAATTTGCAGGTCGTCCGTCAGAATCAGGCCCGATGTGGATTCTCTCAACCGAAAGTCCAGATGCAATTCGGGAGACTCTGGAAACATCGACT
>JAYTAK010000835.1:0-3307 GCA_043737515.1 Candidatus Kuenenia sp.
TACGTGATTCATCCGGAAGTCCCCGGCACGAACAACGAAAGTGAGCGATCTCGATGTCTCTGAAGCGCCACGATGCACCGTCAGCGGTCTCTGCTGTGGTGCGGAGACACGAATTCCTTCTCGATCGCAAACCGCCCCGTCAAAACACGTCGATACCCCAAAACGCATCCAACTTTGCGCCTGCTTCACGCTGCGCAGATTGGACAGCTACAGCATTATTTCACATCCATTCCCAGTGTCCTGACCAGAAACGTCCACTGATCAGACGCTTCTTCAATGATCTTGGCTGTCGGTTTTCCGGCACCGTGGCCGGCGCGGGTTTCGATGCGGATCAAGGTCGGTGCGGTGCCGGATTGGCTGGCTTGAAGTTGTGATGCGAACTTAAAGCTGTGGCCGGGGACGACGCGGTCGTCGGTGTCAGCGGTGGTGATCAGTGTCGCCGGGTACTGAGTGCCGCCTTTCAGATTGTGATAGGGTGAATACTTCAGCAGCGCAGGAAACTCTTCAGCGTTGTCCGCACTGCCGTAGTCATCGGTCCAGAATCGGCCAGCGGTGAATTTGTGAAACCGTAACATGTCCATGACGCCCACGGCAGGCAGGCACGCACCGAACAGATCGGGGCGTTGAGTCATGCAGGCTCCAACCAGCAGGCCGCCGTTGCTGCCGCCCTGAATCGCCAGTTTCTTTGACGACGTGTACTTGTTGGCAATCAGCCATTCGGCTGCGGCAATGAAGTCATCGAACACGTTCTGCTTGTTCTGCTTTGTGCCAGCCTTGTGCCATGGCTCGCCGTATTCGCCGCCACCACGCAGATTTGCCACGGCCAGCACGCCGCCCATTTCCATCCATGTGAGCCGACTCACACTGAAGCTGGGGGTGATCGAGATATTGAAACCGCCATAACCGTACAGCAGCGTCGGATTCGAACCGTCCTGCTTCAGACCTTTCTTGTGACACAGGAACATCGGTACTTTGGTTCCGTCTTTGCTGTTGTAGAAAACCTGAGATGTCTCATAGTCGTCCGGATTGAACTTCACGTCGGCCTTACGAAACAATTCGCTTGCGCCGGTGATCATGTTGTACCGATACGTGGTCGGCGGCAGAGCGAAACCGCTGAAAGAATAGAACGTCTCTGTATCTTTGCGACGTCCGTCAAAGCCTGCGGCGGTGCCGATGCCGGGGAATTCCACTTCCCGCACAAACGAGCCGTCCATTGCGTGCAGTCGCACCTGCGTCTTCGCGTCCTTCAGGTAATCGCACACAAACATGTTGCCGACGATTCCCACGCCGACGAGCGCGTTTTCGGTTTGCGGGATGATCTCCCTCCAGTTCTCGCGAGCTGGTTTCTTCAGATCGATCGCGATGACGCGCCGCAGCGGTGCATCGACGTTGGTCTTGAAGTACAGGACGTGATCATCGTTGTCGATGAATGAATATTCATGTTCGAAGTTGTCGATCAATTCGTACGGCAGGCCGTATGGTTCCGTCAGATCTTTGACCACAATGCGGTATCGATCGTCGGTGCCGACCCAGACCGTAATGATCAGATAGTGGCCGTCTTCTGAGACGCTCAGTTGAAATCCCCAGTCCGCATGATCGGGCCGTTCGTAGACGAGGGCATCCGACGATTGCGATGAGCCGACTCGATGGTAGTAGACTTTCATGTTCGTATTGAGCGACTGAAATGCGGCACCTTCTTCCGGCTGCGGATAGCGAGCGTAGAAGAAGCCACGACTGTCCGGCGTCCATTCTGCTCCGCTGAACTTCACCCATTTCAATTCGTCATTGAGCACCTTACCGGTTTCGATCTCCATGATCTTCCATGTGTTCCAGTCGGAACCGGCATCCTGAATTCCGTAGGCGACGTAGCGACCATCGTCACTGAACGCCGATCCGGACAAAGCGACCGTACCGTCCTTGGACCATGCATTCGGATCGAGCAGCACTTTCGCTTCGCCGTCCAGCGTGTCCTGCCTGAACATCACGTTTTGGTTCTGCAGACCATCGTTGCGCGAAAAAAAGTAGCGACCACCGCGTTTGAATGGTGCCCCGATTTTTTCATAATTCCAGAGTTCCGTCATGCGTTTCTGAATCGTCGCGCGTTGCGGGACCGAATTCAAAAAGTCGAACGTAACCTTGTTCTGAGCTTCTACCCAGTCCGCGACATCCTGCGACTCCCGCACATCGTCTTCCAGCCAACGATAAGGATCTTCGACTTTGGTACCGTGGAAGTCATCGACCTGCTCGACTGTTTTCGTCTGCGGATACACGAGATTCTTTTCCTGTGACGACAGCGGCTGAGACATCACGACAACTCCGGCAGCCACCAGCCAGGCAGTCAGGACCATGCGATTCATTTCGAGCCTCCAGGAACACTTACGGTAAAGGTTCTGAGCCTGAGAAGATTCAAGACCCGTCAAAAACATGTCTTGCTGAGCATTTATACTGTACCCGGCTCCGAATGTTTAGCCTCCCGGTCGGGTTCGACTCCAAGTGGAACCTGTCCAGGAACAAGATCGCGTTAATCAGCCGGAACGCGTTAGCGTCCGGTTCTGTGAGTGAGAGACACACAAACCGGACGCTAATGCGTTCTGGCTGATTTCAGACAAATCACGGTGTTGTTCCTGGACAGGTTCTTGGTCCCTGAGCAGGATTTGGAGACGAAAAGCGGAACCAAGACTGAACCGCACGAAATCGACCCAGTGCTTTGTCAAAGCCAAGATATCGGGTTGGGTGGCCGGGGCTGGACTGAGCGGAGCGAAGGAAGCCCCGGGGTTTCGGGCTATCGCCCTCCAACCCCGGCCACCCGGAAACAAAGATTTGACAAAGCACTAATCCGGAATCTTCCAAAATACGCGATTTTCTGACGACTTGAGGTCTCCGATTGACTTTCGTCAGCAGTTTGTTAAATTCCCATCCAACATCATTGATCGCGTGTTTTCAGCAAAACAGGACTTTTGGGCTCATGGGACGTACAGAACGACAACGAGAAATTGCTCGCCGCCGCAAGCGCAAAGTTGGTTTGGCCAAGGTACGAGCACGACATGCTGCGTCCAAGAACGAAGCCGAAAAGGTTCTATTGCTGGCTAAAGCACGTCGAATGAGCCCGTTTATCACTTTGGATTAGGCATTTCCGGTCAAAGCTGAAGGAAAACGGTGATTTCGGCTGTTTGGTACACGACCACCGAAGAGACACCCCAGAAACGGCGAGCGCAACAGCGTTCGCCGTTTTTTTCGCGCCTTCGATCAGAGTCGTCTATACTCCGCGCGGTCAGATTTGAGGTTTTGTGAGCGGCAAACGCCTTGC
>JAYTAK010000836.1:0-7527 GCA_043737515.1 Candidatus Kuenenia sp.
CGCCGAATGAACATGACCACGAACTGATCGCATCACCCATTCAGAGACCACTCCCCGCGTCGTATCGACGGCCGCCTGCCTGCCGGGCATTGCCAGCAGCGCGAAGAATCTCATACAGCCTGATGCGACAAACAGCGTCAGATACGCATCCATCCCGCGTCCAAGGGCATTCAACAGGACTCCGCCGATGATTGTTCCCAGAACCATGGAAGCGGAATTGCCAAGGTTATACAGCGTCAGGACCGCCACACGTCGTTCACCGGGAATCTGCCGGAAGAATTGCAGCAGCATGGCAAGCTCATAGCAGCCCCAGACGAGACCGCTAAGAATCTGAATCCCCGCCAGCCACCAGACGTTCTGCGAAAAGAACCACAAGGCGCTCACGGGCACGATCCCAATGCTGCCAACCCACAACAGGCGATCCGATCCAAAACGATTTGCAAACCGACCGGCCCACGGAAGCGCCAGCATTTTGCCAATGAAGCCCAGCGAAAGTAGCCCCATGTACTCCATCCAGGACAGCTTCAGAACTCTGAGCATATACGGAGTGAAGTACGGACCGGACACATGCACGGCGGTTTGCACGGCCATCAGAAACAACACCAGCCGACCTGCCGATCCCGGGTGCTTCAGCGCCTGCACGACCGCCGCAAATCGTTCCTTCGCCGACACAATCTTTGGCAATTCCGTGGGATAAGCATCCTGCTTGTCATGCTCCTCCGTGGCATACCCAGTCCGCCTGCGACCACCAGCCAATCCATCACCGTCGCGATCATTTCCCGATCCGTGCCAGTTCGGCTGCTCGGTCTGTCGCGCCAGCATACCTGCGGACACATATCGACCGATCGCACCGATGCCAAACAGCACCGCAAACACGGCGACGGTCATGTCATGCGCGACGGACCATCTCAGAAAAAATCCTCCCGAGATCAAGCCCAGCAGGACACCAATATGGCACATCCGACTGCGACGCGCGAAGAAGCCGCTGCGGATTTTCTGCGGAACAAGATACTCCACCCATGTGTTCCAGGCCGGTCCGGTGGAGAGCCCGGCGGCCCAGTAGAGCGTGGCGGGAATGAATACGGCCCATGCCGGAACATGCGGCATCAGAGCCATCAGCATCAGCACCAACATGCTGCTGGCCTGAACGGAAGCGGTCATCACGACAAAGCGACGATAGGACTTCAGACGCTGCAACGCCATCGGAGCCAGCAGTTGCAGGACACTCCCCAGCAGGACCGGCACGGTAGCGATCAGCGCGGCGTTGAATTCTCCCAGACCGCGCGCGAGGACAAAGGCGGGCAGATACGTTTCTGCGATTCCGACCATGACGCTGAAAGAAAAGCCGTCGGCGTTCATCGCCTTCAGATTGCGCCGCAGGATTTTTCCACGCGGAACAGTTTGCACCTGCATGATCATCGGAACACGACGCTCCGGTTTTCCGGAGCTGCCATAAATTCAACGCGAAAACACGCGTCCTGTGGACTTTGGAAAAGGGGTCAGGAACCAATAGCCAGATGGCCCGAAGGGTGCTTCGCACTATTGGTTCCTGACCCCTTTTCCAAAGCCGGTTAAGCGCATTCGTACCCGAAAAGCAGAATCCTGGCAATCACTTTCTCCGGACTTTCCGCACTCTCAACCAACGCCGCCTGGTTTTCCTTGAATCAACAATTTGTCTTTGCCGGTGAACCTTTGACCGCAGCAGAAACTGCAGATTTGCCAGTGGAACGTTATTTGGTGAATGTCTCGGACATGAATGTCCAAGCTACAAAAGTAGGATGGACATTCATGTCCGTCGTGTGGCCAAGCATTGCGGCTGAAGTTAAGATTGGCCTCAGGGGACGTTGTTTGCCAGTGGAATGTTATTTGGTGAACGTCTCGGACATGAATGTCCAAGGTACAAAAGTAGGATGGACATTCATGTCCGTCGTGTGGCCAAGGATTGCGACTGAAGTTAAGATTGGCCTAAAGTGACCATGTTTGCCGACGGAACGTTGTTTGGTGAATGTCTCGGACATGAATGTCCAAGCTACAAAAGTAGGATGGACATTCATGTCCGTCGTGTGGCCAAGCATTGCGGCTGAGGTTAAGATTGGCCTCAGGGGACGTTGTTTGCCAGTGGAACGTTGTTTGGTGAACGTCTCGGACATGAATGTCCAGGCTACAAAAAGGACCAAACCCATCCGCAGCGCCATTCCAGACGTTTTTCGCCATCCTCCCGCCAGTTCCGCTGCTCGCACAGAGGTGGAACGTGTGCCGTTTCGTGATGCGCTGAAGTACGGACAACTGCCGCTGGCCAGCAGGTATCTCCTGTCGCCGCTGGCAGGATTCACAACCTTGCCGTTTCGCAGAATTGTGCGGCGGATTGGTGGCGTCGGCCTGGCGACGACCGACCTCGTGAATTCACGAGCACTCGTCAGTCGCAGCGAACGCACCATGGAGATGGTGGAAACGCATCCGGAAGATCGTCCGTTTGCCGTCCAGATTTTCGGCAGCGAACCGCAGATCATGGCCGACGCCGCGCGACTGCTGGTCGAACTGGGTGTCGATACGATTGACATCAATATGGGCTGCCCGGTCAATCGCATCGCCGGAGCCGGTGCTGGTGCTGGTATGATGTGCAACATCGACGGGACACTTAAACTGGTGCAAACCGTTGTCGAAGCTGTTTCGATTCCAATCAGCGTCAAGATGCGACTCGGCTGGGACAGCAGCAACCTCTCAGCACCATTCTTTGCCCGTCAGTTTGAACAGGTCGGTGTGGCAGCCGTCGCCATTCATGGTCGCACGCGCGAACAGGGATTCGGCGGCACAGTTTCGCTTCCCGGCATTCGTGCGGTCGTCGAAGCGGTTGAACGAATCCCGATCATCGGCAACGGCGATATTCGCAACGTCGCCGATGCCGCTCGCATGCTGCAAGAGACCGGCTGCCACGGAATTTCCATCGGCCGTGCCGCACTGGCGAACCCGTGGATCTTCCGGCAACTGGTCGAATGGGAACAGACCGGAAGTTACGCTCCGGCGGGAACATTCGACGAACGATTGCAGCTCATGCTGCAGCAGTTTGCATGTCTGGAAGAACGCCACGGCAGCGAACGCGCGATCATCCGGTTTCGCAAGATGGCTCACTGGTATCTGAAAGGCATGCGAATTCTGAAACGCCTCCGCGGCGATTTTCAGAAGGTCAGCACCAAAGAAGAAATGAACGCCGCCATCGCTGAAATTCAGCAGTCCGGCCCGATCGACGGCAACCGCACCGGCGTCCTGACCGACGTGGAAATCCCGGTCCCCAGTGGCCCGGTGGATAAGTGGTGAATGACGACTTCAACTTTCCCGGAAAATGGCAGAACGATGAGGGCAGGACCATAAACCGCCCCGCGCGGCTTCGCTTCGCTCAGCCGCAACCAAATGCGATTTGTGTTTTAACCACGGAGGACACGGAGTGCCAGGGGCTCGATGAACGGGCAATACGATGGAATTCCTGATTTCCTGCAGACCGTATTCTCACTCAGGTTTCCTCCGTGATCTCCGTGCCCTCCGTGGTTAAAATTGCGATTTGTGTTTTGCCTTTGGATCTCCCTGCCCCCACCTTCGTTCCGCGACCAAATTACTTCGTGCCACGCGAAGATTTTGATCGTTAGTAGTACAGACAAACGCTTCTTATCGTTCTGCCCCCATCGTTCTGCCAAAGTCCGGAGGATTGAGCGCAGTCGAACTACTGTTCGGGCAACGATTTCTGCTGACTCAGAAATTCCAGCAGGCTGGCGATGTCGGCATCGCTCAGGTCGTTGAGCTGCTTCTCCGGCATCAGTGAGATGGCCTGAGGCTGCAGTTCTTCGATGTCGTTCGCGTTCAGGATCGTGTTTTCGGCTTTGGCATTTCGAATTACGGTTTTCTGTTCATCGCGGCTGATGAGCAATCCGGAATGCACTTGGCCATCCTTTGTCTGAGCGATCCATGTCGCAAATTTAGGATCAATTTTCTTCGACGGTTCAAGTAGGCTCGCCAGGATTTCCCCGCGAGTCTGTCGTTTGCCAACGTCATCCAGAGCAGGTCCAACTGCTCCGCCCTGAGTTCCGATCCGATGACAGACTGCGCATTGCATGCGTTTGTCGAAGAACATGTCTCGCCCGGCGTTCGCGTCCCCCGTCACTGCCAGCACCGCGGCCGGATCGATCGTGGTCCGAATGCGGCGTCGGAGTTCAGCGGGCTGAAAACGTTCGAACAAGTTGCTGATTTCCGCTGGTGCGCGTCGAGCGGATTCCAGCAACCGTTGTCGATCGTTCGCCTGAAGCGAACTGTCGTGCAGGGCAAGCATCCATTCCAGAGCCTCTGATGTGCTGGTCAGCTCTATCGGGATGGAGTCCTTCGTTGCGGTGGCCGCGTGGGCGTGTTTGGGCTCAAGCGATTGAATCCAGTCACGCACCACGGAAATTCCGCCAGGGTCTGGTGTGGCGGAGCCGATGTGCGGCATGTGACCGCGTCCAGCCGTTGAGATCCGATACATCAAGACGCTGTCAGACGGATGTCCGGGTGACACAAGCATCGCCGCATCAAGATCAAACGTGCCCTGCACCGGGCTGATTCCAATCAGACGCATGTCTGGCGATTCAATTGTGTGGCGGAGGTCGATCGTCGCCGTCCCGCCAGCGTGTTGCTGATGACAATAACTGCAATTCGCCGCCAGCCATGAACGAGCGCGAAGCGCGGTGTCTGCCGATTCATCTCCGGGATCGGTCAGAGCTGCGGCCTGCGAAACGGCTGACTGTGGATCGTCCGGAACTTCGCCGGTCAGCCAGCCACCGTCGCGCAACGCATGAAGCTGGTTGATCATGGAACCGCTGGATGTCGCGACACTCCGATTCAACTGCGGCGGCAGAAATGCGAGTGGTCCTCCGATCCAGTGATTGTGACAGCGCTGGCATTCGGTGCGGGAATGAATCCGCCATGTCGAAGTTGCGGCCGTGCGGAAGTTGCCGTAGTCCGCCAGGTCCAGTTCGCGACCTGCGGCAGGAACGAGTTCCGCATCGCCCTGATCGGGACTCCACGCATAGCTGTATCCCTTCCAGTCGATGCCATCGTAATGCAGCAACTGCGTTTCCAGCCGGACGTCGCGCGCGGCATCGTCCGGCAGTGAGACGGTGCGGGCCAGCACCGAGTCCTTCGGAAACAGCATCGTCTCACGCCACATCCAGTTGGCGCGCCGAATGCCGTCCTTGAGCACTTCGATTTTCCCGTCGCCCGGCACCGCCAGCAGTCGCTCCGCCTTCGCGCCGTCGTTCCACACCGGAGCGTTGATGTCAAACCTGACAACTCCTGCGGCGGGCTGCAGCGATTTCAGATTGTCAAACAGCCCCGTATCGCTCAGGCGTGTGGGAAAAGGTTGAACCGATTCCGCTGGCTGGCCGCGTTGCAGTTCATGGATCGTGCCGTCTTCGTAACTGAGCATCAGCAGTTCTTTGGCCGTATCCTCGCCAAATGCAACCAGCCGCAGCGAAGGACGCACAAGGTCTGTCAGCGACACGAGTTTCTCACCGTCAAACCGCGCGGACCAGATGCGGCGAGTTTCATAATCGCCGAAGATGTACGCGCCGATAAGTTCCGGAAATCGCTGGCCACGGTACACGTAACCTCCGGTGACTGAAGCCGCATCCGTATGAGGCAACGCGATGGCAGGCGGCAGGATTTCCGTCGGCCCGCGTCGAGCATTCGGACGGACAGGCTGCGGCCCTTCCATGATGCTCCAGCCGTAGTTGCCGCCCTTGCGAATGCGGTGAACCATTTCGTAAAGTTCCCAGCCCACATCGCCGAGCCAGAGTTCACCGTCGGGGGCAAACGTCATCTTCCACGGATTTCGAAATCCGTACGCCCAGATTTCAGGCCGAGCGTTCTCGAGTGACACGAACGGGTTATCAGTGGGAACTTTGTACAGCGGATCATCGCCCTGTGCCATCACATCAATGCGCATCACGGTGGACAGGAGATTGCTGACATCCTGCCCCGCATCGCGCGGGTCTGGTGGATTGGGAACTTCACCGTCGCCGGCAGAAACGTAAAGAAATCCGTCCGGCCCGAATTCCAGACACGCACCGTTGTGGCCACCTTCCAGCCATGTCAGCAGGACTTTTTCGCTGGCGACGTTGCAGTGCGGAATACCGTTCTCGTCGAATGAGATATCGAATCGCGACAGCCGCGTACCGTCTTCCAGATGATGACTTTCTTTGGCGGAATTGAGCGTATAGGTGATCCAGCAGACCGGTACTTTCGGATACTGCGGATGGAAAGCCAGCCCATAGGCGAAGCCGAACCCACTGGCATCCGGATGTGGTGTCAGTTGGTCAAACGACTTCTTGAAATCCACGAACACCGAGGCTTCCGCCACATTCGGATCGTCTGGAAACGAATAGATCGCGCCACCCTGCTCGACGACCCACAGCCGCTGCCCCGCCGAGTCCGTTCGAATCAACAACGGTTGATTGAACTTCAACGCTGAAAACTTCTGCACGGTCTGCAGCGGCGGTGCGGGATCGGGAGACCCGCTGATTCGGGACGTTGTCCACGCCGTCCGCATCGGCTGACTGAAAGCAGTGTTCGGCATCAGACCAAGGATGATCAACAGCGCAACTCGACTTGACGCCGCCCGCAGTCCTGAACTATGACGCATCGCATTCAACTCCACGCAATCGCATGTAAACATCGGATACCGTGGCACGTACTCTCTCATCAATTGCCGCGTTGTAAAGCATTGATGCGAAAATGTTTCGACCAGGGTGCAGTCGCCGATTTCGGTAGGTCCTGCTTGCCGAGCAGGACTTCGCGGCCACGCCGCGACCAGCGACCAATCGCGGTCGAAAGGACGGCCACGCGGCGACGTGGAGCGGATGTGCGACCCATGGCGGTTCGCCTTACGGCGAAAGTCCTTTCCGGCAGAAAGGACCTACCAAACACAGTCCTTTCCGGCAGAAAGGACCTACTTTAACAATCATCCGCGACGGCACCCTTTCGACCATCGAGTCTGATCGGAATCGGGATCGTTTAATCCGTTCCGTTGCCGTTTGTCGCCTGGCCCGGCATTGGTTCTGCAACCATCTGCTGCATCCGCAACAGTTCGCCGACCGACCATGCCTGGAACGGGCAGCCGGCGGGACGATGCGGGAAATCGCCATCCGCAATTTCTGAGACGTGGCCTCGACCGGCAGTCTGCATGTGATCCAGCAACGGCTGTACGAAATGTGTTGCCGCCAACTGACGATTCGACGCGGCATTTCTGCGCACGCGCAGCCAGCCCTGGACAAATGCGCCCATTAACCACGGCCAGACAGTTCCCTGATGATACGCCCCGTCACGTTCTCGGCTACCGCCGCGATAGACGCCATGGTAATTGGGGTGTTGTTGTTCGAGAGTTCTCAATCCCATCGGAGTCAGCAAGCGGTCTTCCACAATCTGTACGACATGCTGCGCCTTGACTGCCGGCATCAGATTCAGCGGCAAACCGCCCACAGCAAAAATCTGATTCGGACGAATCGA
>JAYTAK010000837.1:0-3307 GCA_043737515.1 Candidatus Kuenenia sp.
GTGAGTGACTCCGTGGGTCTCGATGAGACGTTACGCCGTGAGGCCCTGCTGCTCGCCAAATTTGAGCATCCAAACGTCGTCCGCGTATACGACGTGGTCACCGACATCCGTGGACAATCGGTGATCGTGATGGAACTGCTGGACGGCGAACCGTTATCGAAGTGCATTGGGACGCTGTCGAAGGAGGAGGTACTCAATTTTGTAAAACAGATCTGCGGGGCGATGCAGGTCGCGCACCAGGCCGGATTACTGCATCGCGACTTAAAGCCCGGCAATATCATGTTTCAGGGCCGAAATACGCCTCGTGAGCGATTCGTGATCCTGGACATGGGGATCGGGAAGTTCACGGCCCGCGGCGGAAATTCGGGTTCAAACTTAGAACAGACCTATGCTGGAGCAGGCACGCCGCTGTACATGGCTCCTGAGCAATGGCATGGGAAATCCGGAGATGCACGAACGGATATCTATGCTCTTGGATCAATCCTGTACGAAGTTTATGCGGGCGCTGCTCCTTTTGCTCATCATGGTCAGAACCTGATGAACCTGATGAACTCAGTGATCCATGAGCACCCACAATGTCTCATGTCGCGCTCTCATGCCAGGCCGCTCTCGGCCGAAATGAATCAACTGATTCTGAATTGCCTGAAGAAGGACCCCACCCAGCGGCCTCAATCCATGATGGATGTCCTGACGATCTACGTCGCTGCAGTGGAAGACTCCGATGATGACCCTTTCAAAACTCGCCCGCCAAAGCCTGACCCGGATGGACCCGCCGTCGGGGCCGGTCCAGCCTGGAAGGTATTGGGAATTCTCGCAGTCGTCCTGGTAATCGCATTCATGATTTACAATGCTCTGCCACCTGGACCGGATGCTGATCCCCGTGGCAGCGGCGATGGAAACTCCGGAGATGTTGCGCCCGCATTGCAACCTATGAAGTCGTTGACCGCTGCTGAGGAATTGAAGAAAGCGGTGGAAGAGCATGGCGGCCAACTGACGGACTTGGTCGGCGATCCGCGAGCAGATTTTGAGATCAATGTTCCCCTGGATCAATTGACGCCCGAACTGGTTGTTGTCTTGTTTGACGCAACTGCGGAATCCGGCAGCAGCTATGTGGTGAGCAGCGCCGAGTTGGAATTGGCGCTGTTGCAATCTGTTCCCCGCGAAGGCCGCAGGGTCCTTCAACTGGACGTGAGCAATTCCGAGGATCGGATCGGGACAGCCATAAACCTGTTCAACGTCGCTGACCGGCTGGGATCGTTCGTCGTCAGCTACAATATGGCGTTTACCGATGCCTATCTGGAATCGCTGCTGGGACGACAATCCCACCTGGAAGAACTGAACTTATCCGACACAGCCATCGGGGCGGCGATTCCGACGGTCGATCCTGCTGCGCTGAAACTTTTGCGGGTGCTTGATCTCGGAGGCAATACCAGGGTTAGTGGGGACTTTGTGGCGATGCTGACGGCTTCCGCAGCGCTCGAGGAGCTAAAACTGGCTGATACTGGCATCGAAGATGACGATTTGAAGGCGATTTCTTATACAAGGTTGCGCGTGCTTGATCTGACAAATACTGCCGTCTCGAATACCGGCGTGGCCGCAATGGTGGCGCTTGGCTCAGGGACGCTGGAAAAAGTCCTGTTGGGAGGCACGAGCATCGACGATGAGGCGATCGATTCACTTGCGAAACTGCGAAAACTTATGGTACTGAATGTCGGGACGCAGCTTAAGGCTGAAGGTTTGGAGCGGCTACGAGGCTTGCTGCCCGAAGTTGCAATCAACGAGGATTGACTTGGAGACTCCATTGGGAGCGTTCAACTGAGAGCGATAGAATTGATCGATCGTTGTTGTAATACCGCGTTGCAGACGCAGATATACTTCGAGCGGTCGGAATTGAAGTATTTCTTTGGCGAGCGGGGGATGTCAATCCCCTGATTGACCGCGTGGACACTGCAAAATCAGGGGACTTACGTCCCCCGCTCGCCGAACGCAGCCTCAGTCCAACCCGCGTGAAGTATGATCAACCTGACCAGCCCATGACCGCCCACGCTGCCCAGAAGAAGGGCTTGCCCAGTTCTTCGGCAACCCGATCCTCCACAGGCAGTTCTCCTCGCAACATCTCCATTTGCGCCCGCCGCATCGCCTGTGCCGGATGCGCGAGATCCTCATCCAGGCAATGCCGGTAGAATGCATCCATCAATGTCATCGTGGCCGAATCATCCACTGGCCACAAGGCACTTGCCACGCTGCGCACTCCGGCGCGGTCGAGAGCCCCCAGCAAACCAATGATGCCTTCACCGCGACTCAAGTGTCCCAACCCTGTATCACACGCCGAAAGCACCAATAAATCGATGCCTGAAAGATCCTCACGCCCCAGTTCCTCAGCCGTCAGCAGATACTGTTCTCCGAAATCCGGATTGAGGTTGGCATTCGAAAGTACAAGACCAGAGTCTAATTGGGCGGAAATGTCGTAGATCCCTCCCAAGTCGCCCTTGCGATCTGCGAAGAATCCGTGAGTGGCCAGATGCGCGATTCGGCACGTCCGCAGTTTGGCCGTCAATGTCGTCTTTTCGCATTGCTGGGCCACGAGGAAGTCGATGGGCAAATTATCGTACCGTTTCCGCAGGGTGCCTTCGAGTTGCTCAGATTCGAGCAAACTGCCATAGAGATAGCTCCACAGTTGCCCTTGTCCCATTCCGTAATCCAGACCACCGACGATCAATGCGCTCCTGGCCGCTGAGGCTGTTCGGTGCCTGCATCCGAATATGAAATATCCCGCCTTTTCGCCAACAGTCCTGATGTTCGTAGCCTGAAGTGCCTATCGAACTGTACAATTTCCCGCGTGGTCATGTCGGATCTCCTGATATGTCAGATTTGAACACTGCTCATCAGACCGACCTGACCACTTCCTGTAAACCCTTGCCACCACTAAAACTTACGTCGCGCACTTAATTTGTCGGTGAACCCCTTTTCTGACATGTCAACAAGCCGAAGCGCTATGCCGACCAACATCGATCCTCCGCAAGAACCGCCCTCTGAAGACGCCACACTGCTGCCTCGCAATGACGGCCCGAAATCGGCGGAGGCTGCTGATGAATTTGCGACTTTGCCTCCCGTGCGTGACGCTCAGGATGTAGGTGCAGGTCCACCGGCGGACCTGTATGCCACATTTGTCCCTGGTGTGCCTGGAGCCAAAACGCAAAACCAATCGCCAGCCAGTTCGCGGATTCCTTACTTTGGCGACTACGAACTATTGAGCGAGATCGCTCGGGGCGGTATGGGAGTTGTTTACAAAGCTCGTCAGGTCAAT
>JAYTAK010000838.1:0-3306 GCA_043737515.1 Candidatus Kuenenia sp.
TCGCCGGCACTGTGGAAAGTCGTCGATGCACCCGGCGTCTCATCCAGTGAGCGATTCTGCGCGCTGTGCCTGCTGGCTCAGTCAGATTCCACGAATTCACGCTGGCAGGAACTCGCACCGTTCCTGGCAGAGCAACTGGTGACGCAGACATCGCTGTCGTTCGCGTTGCAATGGTCGGACGCGCTGCGACCCGTGCAGTCATCGTTAATTGCGCCACTGGCGACCGTGTTTCGAAATGCCGATTCGACCGACACGCAGCGCACGGTGGCCGTGAGTATCCTCACCGATTACGGGAAGGATGATTTCGAACTCTTGACGTCGCTCCTCGTGGATGCGAAGCCGCAACAGTTCGCGATCCTGATTCCCGCGCTGCAGCAGAACAACGAAAAGTCCGGCGAGCTTCTGCGGCAACATCTCGCGAAAACGCCTGCCGTCGTCTGGATAGACGCGACCTCGAAGGAATTTCCCGCAGCGAGCCCGGACGTGATTGCCGCATTGGAATCCGCAGACGGCCTGTTGTCGGAACACGATGCCTTTTGCCAGAAGCTGCCGTTCGCTGAGTTCTCGGGCGTCGCCGAATTCCTCAGCCGCAGCGGATATCGTCCGCTGTGTTTTCGCCCCTTTGCCAGTGAAGGTGCGTTGTTCGTGGCCGCCGTCTGGAACAGAGACGGACTTGAGTGGCGAATCAATTACGGTGCGACGGCGGAAACAATTCGCTCGGAAAACGATTCGTTACGGATAGCCGGCATGTGGCCCGTCGATGTGGCGCACTACAGAACCTCGACGGCGGACGGAGAATCCATCGATCAGTTTGCCGCATTGTGGTCCGCCAGATGGCCCGACGTCCACGATGCCGAAATGTATGTCGGCGTGCCGGAAGAAGAACATCCGGCGGCATGGGGACCGCTGGTTTCCAACAGTTTTTCCAATCACACCAATCTGAAAGTCCGCGACGTCAACGGAACGGATCTTTACAGTTCCGTGCGCTGGAAGTTATGGCAGGAACCGCGAGTCCACGATGCTTGGAACGACTCCGAATTTGAGTATAATCAAAACGCCGCGCGGGGATGGACGCAGGCGGATGTGCGGATGAACATTTACGCTGATGACGGCTCACCGCAGTTTTCCGCGACATGGTGGGACGGCAGTGAATATGAAACGCAGGAACTCCATGGCCTGAATCTCAGCGGACATCTGACGCGATGTCGGGAGTTGTCTGCGCAGGGATTCCGGCCGTGGTCAATCTCGGTGGATATGGCAAATGCGGGCACGGTGGCCGCGTCGGTGTGGGCTCGACCGATCGATGAAGACGCGCGTGATCAACTGGCCATCCAGAAGGCAAATTCTGCGATCGGACTTCTGCAACTCGGCCAGGAGAATGAACTCTGGCCGCTGCTGCGAAACTCAACCGATCCGCGTCTGCGGGCGATCCTGATCGACAGTCTCGCTCAGTACGGCTGTTCCGCCGAGATTCTGCTTAAGCGACTGGATTCTGAATCCGATGTGGCCGCGCGCAGTGCCTTGTTGCTGAGCCTGACGAGCTTCGAACCTGATGCCACAGCGTCCGTGCAACGTGATGACGTGTTGTCTCTGCTGCGAAAGCTGTATTTGACAGATTCAGATCCGGGAGTTCATTCGGCCACCGACCTCCTGCTGCGCCGCTGGGGACACGCGGAGATACTTGCAGCATTGAACAAGGAACTCGACGGAAAACCGGCAGGCGACAAGCGCTGGATCGTGGACGGACAGGGACACACGCTTTCGATCGTGCGTGGTCCGGTCGAGTTTCACATGGGTTCATTGCCGCACACGATCGGGCGCAATAATCATCGGGAAATGCGGCATAAGGAACGCATCGGACGCAGCTTTGCGATTGCCACTCGTGAAGTGACGGTCGAGCAGTATCAGCGGTTTCAGCCCGATGTCGGCTTCGCCTATAACCTCAGCCGCACTCCACAGTGTCCGATGAACGGCAGTGACTGGCTGGAGGCGGCAAAATACTGCCGCTGGCTCAGCGAGGCCGAAGGAATCCCGGAATCTGAAATGTGTTTCCCGCCTGTGGACGACATCAAGATCGGCATGCAACTGCCGAAGGATTATCTGACTCGCACCGGATATCGACTGCCGACCGAAGCCGAATGGGAATACGCATGTCGCGCTGGAACGGAAACCGAACGCTTCTTCGGACAGACCGAACTGCTGCTGGACAAGCATGCGTGGACAATTCTGAATTCCGAGGTTGACGGTCAGTATCAACTGCATCCTGTCGCAGCCCTCCGACCAAACGACCTGGGCCTGTTCGACACGCTGGGAAATGTGATGGAGTGGTGTCAGGACACCAGTTCCGCTTACCCGCCGGTCAGTTCGGACGTCCCGGTCGAGGACGCGGACAGCAATCTCACCATCGCCGCCGACGTGATGCGCCCGGTTCGCGGCGGAGCGTTTCTGTACCAGCCTTCGAATGCGCGCGCCAGTCATCGTGACAACGATCGATTCCCCGAAAATCGCAATGCATCACCCTACCTCGGCTTCCGCGTCGCGCGGACGATCAGATCTCCTGGGCCGTTGGCCCAGGCTGGATTCCGTCGCCCCTTTCCGGACGAACCTCGGAGCAAATATTCCACATCTGTGCATCAGATCTCTACACAGGACTCCGGATTGCCGTGTCGCTTACGTCATCCTGCGGCTGCCGCGCACTTTATTTATCGTTGAACCGAAATTCCCATCCAAAGCAACGGCCAGTTTAGGCTCACTGTAAGTCCTCCTTCGTGCGAATTCCGGTTTCGGGATTCGCACTCATTTCACACTTCCTGCACTTTCTTCACCTCATTGACAGCATCCCCCCCTGCGACCAGACTTCCGTCCTGCCCAAACTCAACTCATACTGCACTGCAAACAGGGTTTACGGCGTCTCAAGACCCGTGATAACGTCGTCAGCACTATGGCCATCAAGAAATCAGACCTCTACAGTTCGCTTTGGAAAATGTGTGACGAATTGCGAGGCGGCATGGACGCTTCGCAGTACAAGGACTACGTGCTCGTCCTGTTGTTCGTGAAATACGTCTCAGACAAATACGCCGGTCAGAAGAAGTCGCTCATTTCCGTACCGGCAGGGGGCGGCTTTGCAGACATGGTAGCTCTCGCCGGAAACAAGGAAATCGGCGACAAGATCAACAAGATTATCGCCAAGCTGGCGGAAGCCAACGGGCTTCGCGGTGTCATTGACGTGGCTGACTTCAATGATGAAGACAAGCTCGGCAAGGGCGATGAGATGGTTCAGCGGTTGTCGAATCTCGTGAAGATTTT
>JAYTAK010000839.1:0-3306 GCA_043737515.1 Candidatus Kuenenia sp.
TATGCTCCGCGCGGCCGGGAATGAGTCCGGCGAGTGGAGCGGCGTGAGCCCTCCGGTATCTTGTTTTTGTACCGGCAAGCTGACGCATGCCGCTCACCATTTGTCTCACTCAGGGCCGCACGGAGTCTATGCCACCTCTTCGACGATGGGTTGCGGGTGAAGCCCGCGCCAAGGTTCACGCAGGCGGTGTCGCTCCGTCGCCATGGCGCAAGCGGGTTCTTAGTGAGCATTTCGTTCGTAGTCCCGGCTTCAGCCGGAATTCGCTGGCGGTTCTGGTCAAAAAAACCACCAGAAGGCGGAACTGCAAACTTAAATCAACAGCCCGCCAGCGGGCGAAGTCTGGCTGATTGTGCCTTCTGAAGCGGAGGCAATTCAGACGTGTTGTTTGTCATGTTGGAAACTATACTCTCGCTGTTGTTTTGCGAAATGATTATCGCGAGCCTGATCATGTTTCAACAATGGCGGAATCGACACGATGTTTGGATTTCTGGCACCTGAACGACGCATTCAAAAATGGCGACAGTCGTATGCTCGCGTCTGTCAGTTTCAGCGACAGCTCTATGGACTGACGTCACTGCCATTCCTGAGTTACGAAGCCGCATTTCTGTATCGGCTGGCCATCGATCTCGAACTACTTCCCGAGTTGCCCGAGTCGGCTGCGGAGTGCTGTCGATTGAGACGACTGCGCGATGCGGATCGTACGCCGGACTTTCAGGCTACGAAGTTTGCCGCAACGTTCGGTGTGTTGCTGGCTGGAATCAAATTGAAGGATGATGTTCAGGATTCCGGACGCTGGTTCAACCATCTGCTGCTGTGGAAGTATCGACGTCAGATTGCAGCCGCTCACGAATTCGTCTGCGCCACCACACCGGGTCTTGAAGTGGAAATGGCTGCCGCATTGAAACAACATGCGGAAATTGAAGCGAACGTCAGATCTCGCCGGGAAAACTGCTCATTGGATGAGTATTCTCAGCCAACGGGCAAGGGGTTTGGGGCCGTGTTTGTTGCATTTGCCCGGTTACTGAAGCCAGGGGCAAAAGAAGAAACCGTAATCATGTTTCGCGACATCGGCGAACATGTGGGCCGTGCCATCATCGGCTGGGACTGCGCGGTTGACTTTGAACAGGACCGCATCAAAGGTCACTTCAACCCGTTGAAAACCGAAGGCGAAGTGCAGCGGGCTCTGGAGTTCGCTTTACTGCAACTGGCTCAGATCGGGTGGCAGCTTCCGGAATCCTCGATCTGCTTGCAGGTTTTGAGCCAGGTTTCGTGTCGAATTCGCCGCCGGCGCGCCCAGCCTGTGGCGCATCAGGCCACGCGACGCCTGGAACGCTGGGGACTGATTCGCGAGAAACGGTTTGCCTATGCACGGTGCGACGGATGTGAGGGACTCTGCCTGATCGGTGAATGCTGCGAATGCGTGGGAGGTGCCGGAGAAGCAGCAAGTTGCTGTACGGCTGCAGACGCCGGATCGGGCTGCTGTTGTGAAGCGCCCTGCTTTATTCCGGACTGCCTGGGCGGCAGTTCGGCCCGGAAAGGCAAGACTTCCGCGACCCAGAAAACTGCAGCATCAAAGTCTGAAGCTTCAGAGTATGCACGGTTTCAGGACAGTGCAGGTATCGCAGACAGCAGTCTCTGTCCTTCGGGGTTTGTGATGATCGAGAGTGAACGTGTCCCCGCGCGATCGCAAACGGGTGAATTGATTGAGGCTGGCACGAGCATCAGTGTCGTCAGCACAAACGCCTTTGGCGTATTCGTTCTCGAAATGAAATCATCGGCCTGACGCTCTCTTCTTCAAAACGGAGCGCAGATCGCAAAACGCATTCGAACGACTTTTGTCGGAGAGTCCGGTAAGATGGGAACTCGGTCTTGAGGAATCAGTCTGGTCGGAGAGTTTTATGCACGTTCTGCCACGTATGCTGATCACGGCGGTAGCCATTCTGTCGCTGCATTCCGCATGTGCAGTTGCGGGCGACGCGGGAAAGCCAAATGTCCTGTTCATTGCGGTGGATGACCTGAATCACTGGGTCGGACATCTGGGGCGGAATCCTCAGACGAAGACACCCAACATCGATCGACTCGCCAAAATGGGAGTCACGTTTTCCAATGCGCACTGTGCCGCACCGGTGTGCAATCCCTCGCGGGCGGCGTTGCTGTCGGAGATGCGACCGGGTTCGACCGGCATCTACGACAATGATCGCTGGCGATACATTCGATACGCCGACGGCGGCGAAGAACTCTACGATCACACGACCGATCCGTACGAATGGACGAACGTCGCAGCGCAACCGGAACATGCTGATTTGAAACGGCAACGTGCGGCTCACTTTCCGACGGTGAATAATCCGACCGTGGAATCTGATGGTGTTGAAGAATCAGATGGAAAGCCAGGCGGCAAGCAGAAAAAGAAACGGAAGCTGGAGAAGGCGACGCCGGTATCCATCAACACGAGAGACAGGCGTCCCACAAACATCGTGTTCTTCGTGGTCGATGATCTGGGGCAACGCGACCTTGGCTGTTACGGAAGTTCATTCTACGAAACGCCGCATCTGGATCGCCTAGCGAAAGAAGGCGCGATGTTTCCGAATGCGTACGCCGCCTGTCCCGTGTGTTCCCCGACTCGTGCCAGCATTCTGACGGGACAATACCCGCAACGCACGGGCATCACCGACTACATCGGGGCAGCTCAGCCAGCGCAATGGAAACGCAACACCCCGCATCTGCCGGCGGCCTATGCCGAGCACCTGGCACTGGAACATGTGACAATTGCGGAGTCATTGAAGGCTCACGGTTATGCGACGTTTCTGGCGGGAAAATGGCATCTGGGCGGCGACGGTTTTTATCCGGAAGACCAGGGATTCGACATCAACTTGGGGGGTCTTGAACGCGGAGGTCCGTATGGTGGAAAGAAGTATTTTTCTCCGTACGGAAATCCGAAACTCCCTGATGGTCCGGAAGGGGAGCACCTTCCGGATCGGCTGGCGTCGGAGGCTGCGAAGTTCATTGAGTCGAATCGTGACAAGCCGTTCTTTGTCTATCTGCCGTTTTACTCCGTCCACACGCCGCTGATGGCACGACCGGATCTGGAGCAGAAGTATCAGCAGAAACGAGCGGCGCTGGAGCAGCAGGACGTCTTCAGCGATGAGCCGCCGCGCAAGGTCCGGCTGACGCAGGATCACGCCGTGTATGCGGGCATGGTGGAAGCGATGGATCAGGCCGTGGGCAAGGTCGTCGCCAAACTGGATGAACTCAATCTTGCCGAAGACACGCTCGTGATCATGACCAGCGACAACGGTGGACTGTCAA
>JAYTAK010000840.1:0-17314 GCA_043737515.1 Candidatus Kuenenia sp.
CAGCCGCGTCGTGCCATCAAGGCTCAACAGCACACCGGTCAGTGTCAGTCGATCGCCTTCCACCAAAGTCCATGCGCCGAGTGGAGCATGGCAGCCAGCGCGGAGTGTTCGCAGCAGCGAACGTTCGGCAAGAACTTCGGCCAGAGTTGTGGCGCAGGTGATTTGCTGAAGCAGCGCGCGAGTGGCTTCATCCGCAGCACGGCATTCGATTCCCAATGCACCCTGACCGACTGCGGGATACACGGCGGGAGGTTCGAGCATGAGTGAAATGCGATGAGCAAGGTTGAGCCGCCGCAGCCCGGCTTCTGCCAGGATGATTGCGTCGTACTGACCTTCGTCGAGCTTACGAATGCGCGTATCGACGTTGCCGCGAATCTCGCACAATTCAAGATCCGGTCGCAGATACAGCAACTGAGCCTGCCGTCGAGGACTGCCGGTTCCGATCTTCGCGCCTTTCGGAATGTCGTCGAGACTCTCAATGGCCTCGACGTTCTGCGGCAGCAGCAACGCATCGCAGCGCTGTTCGCGTTCAGGCACAGCGGCAAGGACTAATTCGTCTGCCGATTGCGTGGGCAGATCTTTGAGACTATGCACGGCAATATCCGCACGTTCATCCAGGACGGCCTTCTGGACTTCACGCGTAAAGACCCCCGTGCCGCCAAATTGCCGCAGGGCGTCGGACTGATTGGAGTCGCCTGTGGTAATGATCGGCACCAATTCGACCTCAGGTGCTGCAGGCAGACTCCGCAGCCGATCTGCCAGGTAATGAGCCTGCCACAGTGCAAGCGCGCTTTTTCGTGTCGCGATTCTGATCATGGATCGCCAGATTCCCCCGCAAAGTGGCCAACTCATTGGCCGCAGCTCTCATTTCAAAGCGACTATCGCTTCGGTGAAAACGGAATGATAGCAGCCAGGCCGTCCGATGCGCTGCTCAGGCAAGCGATCCTGGGTCCGGTTTGAGATCAGCCTGCAATTCTGCACCCGCTTCGGCGTAATTCTCGCGTGAGACTTCGTTGGATGTCGTAATTCCGAGGCGTCCCTCAGCATGCTGGCGGCGCACACTTATACTCCGCGCGGCCAGGACTGAGGGACGTGTTGTTTAGTGAGCCGCAAGGCGCTTGCGGTCTGTTGATTTAAGGTGGGATAAGCTTCCAGCTTGTCATTGTTGTCAAGAAACGTGGGATTATCGTCAGTCGATGCCAGGCTGGAAGCCTGGCCCGCGTAGAGTCCAGTCTGAATCAGCAGACCGCCTGTGCCCGCTCGGAAAATGAACATGGCAAAAAAGAAACACACTCCAAACAGCGAAATTACTGCACCTCGGTTGCCAGCGGGTGTGAAACTGCTCCGCGCGCTCGAGGGGCACGTGGGTCATGTGATGAGTGTCGCCTTTGATCCGTCGGGCGGGATTCTGGCCAACGGAAGTCGCGACAACACAGTCAAGCTGTGGGAGGCGACCAGCGGCAAGCTGCTCCGCACGCTCGAAGGACACGCGGATGAGGTTGATATCGTTGCATTTTCTCCGGACGGCCGGTTGCTGGCCTTAAAAAAGCAATGATGACACGATCCGGCTGTGGAACTGTAAGACGTGGGAAACGGTTGAAGTCATCTGGGTGCCAAAGGTTCATGAATTGTGGATTCCCGCGCTCGCCTTTCATCCCACGCTGCCTCAGTTGGCCACCGCTGGCTCACCGCCCGATACGCCGGACGAAGAGCGATGCCGCGAGATCCACATCTACGAACTTGACTACGACGTGCTGCTAGAGAGTGACAGTGGCACTAAGTCCGCGACGAAGGCGACTGTGGCTGCACGAGTTGGCCATGAAAAGACGGTCCATTCTACAACAGCCAAGATCGTCTTGGTCGGCGATTCTGGCGTGGGAAAAACAGGCATTGGCTGGCGCATGGCGAATACCGCGAGCATGATTCCACACACGGACAGCAGTTCTGGGTGTTGGTGTTCGATCAACTCGCCACCACGACGTCTAGAAGCCGAACCAATCCGCGACAGCATTCTGGCCGTGACAGGAGTGCTCGACGACCGTATGTTCGGCCCCGGATTCAGCGGTTTCGAAGTCGAACTGGAAAACGAGCGGCACTACTTTCCGAAGAAAAAGTACGGTCCCGAAGACTGGCGGCGCATGATCTACATGACCAAGGTCCGATTGGAAAAGGAATCCGTCTTCGGCGTGTCTGATTGCCCCGATGCCGCAACCTCCGTCCCCAAACGCAGTCGTTCGACCACGCCGCTCCAGGCACTCAATCTGTTCCACAGCCCATTCATGCTGCAGCAGGCTCAACTATTCGCCGATCGGTTGCAACGTGACTGCGGGAACGATCAGAGCCAACAGATCGAACGAGCGATTTGGTTGTGTTGCGGTCGTGCCCCCGGCACCGCCGAGTTGTCAGATTCAAAAGACTTTATCGCAGCGGAAGGCATCACCGCATTTTGTCGCGCAATGCTGAACAGCAATGAGTTTGTGTTCATTGAGTAGGTCCATTCTGCCGGAAAGAACTTTCGCCGCAAGGCGAACTCAAGAGCGCAGGTCCGCTCTGCGGCGACAGGCTCACCTGCGATCAATGGGCGTCGAAGTCGTGCTAATCTGCTGCGCTCAATGACAGAAATCATGCCGGAATCGTCTGAACGGCTAGGAAGTCGTCGTTTGGAAAATCTCCAAACTGAATTTCAATGTCGCCACCGGAGTGGAGTCCATTGTAGTTGCCTCCTGATGGAACGATACCGAGTTCCGGACAAGTGTCCGTTCGCTGTGTCCAGTGCACAGAACGCAGTCGGTTCGATTCACTTTGGTATTTTGTCAGAAGGTGAAAAACTTCCCGGCGAATATGGCCGAACGAGTTATCTCGTCCGACCGAGAACACCAACACCGAAGGCGCGACTTGGCGAAAGAAGTCTTCCATCGTCCGTTGCTTTATATCGCCGCTAAGTTCTGAAAAACCGCGGTACGTCGTCGGCCATGCTCCATGATGAGGGTATTTTAGAACATCCGCCTGGATCGGTTGTGTCGCTACTCGATCTAGAATTAATGAAATCCCGGTGAGTTGAACATCACCGGCAAGTAGCGCCGGCGAGTTATTCCTTTTTGGACCAAGTACTCCACAAGCAAAACACCAGCAGTTTCGTTTGTGTGATTTCGCAATAAGCTGTCTTGGTCTTCCTTCGCCGGATGCACAACAGCAACTGTCACGGGATCAAATAGATTTGTGAACTGTGGTATCCGATTGAGTCCAGTATGAAAATTCTCGTTGAAGAATTGTCGAGGTGAGTTTCGCGAGAGTCGCCGCCCTGTTTGCCCAATCAACCGGACAAGAGTCTCATACTCACTCGCTTCTGTGACCTTGATTCGATCCTGGCTGAAGAAAATCGCCATTATTTGAATTGCATTGTGATCGGCTGTTAACGCGGCCAACAAGTCTTGCGCGCTTAGCGTGTGATCACGATCAGAGTGAGTCAAAAACAGAACAACTTCCGTGATGCCTTCGGATTCCAGGAAATTGAGAACTCGGTCCGCGTCGAAAACATCAACCACAAATGCTCGGGTTCCGCCAGGAAGAATGCCAACAATCGCATCCCCTTGACCCACATCCAAAAATCGAATTCGCAATTCTTCGGCCACCAGCGATTACCCTTCTGCCATCTCGGTCATCGATCGACTCGCCACAAGCTCTCGCAGTTGTTGTGGCGACAGATACGAATACGGAAGTGACCGAAAATCACGTAGCAACCACGGATTTGACCGAAGTTCATCGCGATCTGTGAGTTCCTTGGGGACACTGCAAGTGAAGCCGATTCCTTCTCGTAAAGCCCATCCTGGCATGTCACTGGGCAGGATCACTTCGATTGGACGGCCGGTTCTTCGCGAGTACCTCGGTAGGTCAAGACAGATGCTCTGTTCGGACACATTTATGGAAACGACTGTTCCTGTAATGCAACGAATCGAATGCTGAAGATGATGTGCCGTCGCGGAGCCAGCCACCCAGGGATCGGTCATTCCTTCCAAGTACTTTCCAACTTCGTCGAATTCACATTTGCCGAGGCCATACGACTCGAATAACAACCGATTGATCTGGCCTGCGAGTGTCTGAAAGTCTTTTCCATGCAAGTGTGCAGGTCGGTCTGACCACTGCGCCCAAATCGGATTCTGGTCGAAATCAATTGGTCGACATACCTTCCGAGTGGCCTCGACAAGGAGCGGGATACTTTCGTTGAAGCGTTGAGGCACTGGAATGCTGTGAAGCACGTCCTCAAGAAGTCCTTGCGGAGGCGAATACATCGCAACCCAAGCGTGCGCAATTGGACTGTTCAAAATGGCAGTTAGCCACAAGAGAATGCTGCGTTTCGATCCAGATTTGTTATACGGCTTCAACCAATCCGGAATGTTCGACGACTGATTGATACCCAAACAACGAAAGTGATGATCCGGAAACACTCTTTCTTCATCAAATGCGGCACCAATTTGCATGCGAGAATTGCGGTTGGTGTCACATCGCACAACAACCTTCTCGGCAGAGTAAAGATGCCAGAGTTTCTTCTTGGGCCATCGCCCGAAATTTGGATCAAGAAAGCGCCCGTGTGATTTCGGATCATCGTACCAATCTTCGCGGGTCAGACTGTACGGGAAAAGGCGGCCTTGATTCTGAAGGAACGGGAAGTAACCCTCGGTTTCATTTGGTGAAAACACACCTTCAACTCCTGGATCAATTCCAGTACCGCTTTGTCCTTCACAGAGCTTGCCAATGGTGTTTCGCAAGTCGATCCTATGCCAGAATACGTCAATCGGGCACCCGACGATCCGGTATTTGTTGAGCCCTTCTGTGTCTTCAATCCATGAAGTTGTTTGTCCCGGCGACCCCTTACTTACGAAAGTCCAAGTCGAACGAGCATGATCGCGAAAGGCCTGGACTGCCTCATCACGGCGAGAGTAACCGACTTTGAATACGGTTGATGTGGTTCGGGGAAATTCAGCTTTCCTCGCAATAATAACGCACGTGGCCTGTTCGGAGGAAATCCCAACGACGCCTTCTGGCACTTCCCATACTTCAAGCAGTTCACATGAGGCTAGCAATTGGCGTCGGGTTTCTGGCGCGTTCTGTCGTCGCATTTTCAGAAAGCTTGCAGGCATGATCATGCCCAAGAATCCACCGGGTTGGAGCAATTCTAGGGCCTTGCGCAAGAAACAATTTGCCATTTGATCGCTGCCGTGTGGTTGGAATGGAGGATTCCCGACAATCACTGAAGGAGCAATACCACCAAAATGTTTCAACGACAGTTCCAGTCCGTCACTTTCAATCATCATCGGCATTGGAACATCGTCTGCGGAACCGTACTCGATCCAATGCGTCAAGAGGTAACGCATTTTTGCGACGAGTAATGCGATGTCATCCTTGTCATTTCCAAAGACGTGTGAACGAAGGTGTTCGTTAACAGTTTCTTCTGCATCGGGCTCATCGGCATCAAATGCGTCACGCAAGCGGCTTGTCGCTGCCAACAAGAATGAGCCGGAGCCGCACGCCATGTCGAGTACATGGCGCCGTGATGGCGGGAGTTCTTCGATCGGAATTCGGCGAAGGATGTGCTTTGCCAAAGACAACGGCGTATAATGGATTCCCTTGAGATTGACTTTGCCGCCACGGCGCCCATTGGCAACCAATGCTCGCTCGTACAGATCACCGAGCATTTCTGGCGTGATGAGTGAAAAGCAGGCGGGCCCTGTCAAGTGAGCCATTACTCTCTGGAGCATTTCGTCAACGAATGTTTTGCTAAACCGTTGATCCAGTCCTTTCAGGTCGTCCGAGATTACCCGGCGAAAGAAACCGTTGGATCTAGATTCTGCTTTTCGGAGTAATATTCGGGCATCTAGTGTTTGACTTTCATTGTTCCCAAAAAAGCTTTTGTCTTCAAAGATGCGGGCGGCAAGTAGTGCCATAGCGACGTGAGAGATCCGCTCTTCCCATTGCGCCCGTTCTTCTTTTGCGCGTTTCGATTTTCCAGGTATCTGCTCTTCAAGCTTCCTGGCCGCCTGTTCCAACCCCGTATGGAGGAAAGCTGCCAATTGATCACGACTTGCATCGTAAACGCTGTCAAATAAAAACTGCTGCCCGCCTCTCAATCGGGCAAGCGATTGCCGCTCGACATGTTCTCGGTGATTTGCGAATTCTCGTTTGAGGTCCGTTGGATTGAAACCAATTCCAGAAACCCGATGGGGCTCCGGGCTCCAACACCTGAGCCACAAGTCTGCAGTTTGTTCATTAGCCACGATAATTGTTGGAGCAGCAGTGGACTCAAACAAGAATCGACAATGTTTCTCACCCAGTCTTCGATCCCCAACCGCGTCGGGGCGACTCAAGTCACAGACGAGTGCACTTGTGCTCCAGTCACGGCGACGCTCGTGGTGGAACGCAGCAATGGCCACGGACGATGGAGAACCACCACTCCGGCCAGCCTTCAGAGCCACAAGGTCCAGAAACGGCCAATCTTCCTCAAGGTATTCGCTTCCATAGCCTGACGACAGCAAAGCTTCTCGCAGGATAGATCTCGGAAGCGAGTCGTTCTGAGGCATGACGGACGACCGAGCGACAGGATGGGTGCAAATATCTGATAATGAACAACTTAGACGTCCTTTTACCTTGTTTCCGCCCTGTTGTCAACGGGACGATTCTTGATGGATGTCACCTGAAAATGGCGGTTTGGATTACCATCCTCAGGCATGACCCTTCGTGCCAGATTTTGCTGCGGGGAGAGAGACTACGCGAGCCAGGGGTGGAGATTTCCGTAAAGTAAAAAAGCGTCGGCCTAGTCGGTCTGGTGTCTCTTCTGATGCGAAATCAACCACGTCGCTTTGTGGTAGTTTCCACCTAGAATGGCATTGCTGATTCGCCAAAGGGTAAGCCACGTCGGAGGCTGTTGCGATGCGCGTCCAGTCCTGCATCCAATCCAATTTGTTGTTCAAGTTGAGAAATATTCGTAGAACGAAGCAGACGCAGAAAGGCGACCTGCCTTGAAACGCAGTCTTACCCCAACTCCATGAAATCTGCACGGACCGGATTCCGCTCCATGTGCCTCATCACTGTCAGCAGATGTCCGTCGGACTGGATGGGCCTTTTTGTGGGTTTGATTTGGGAGAAATTGTTCCGCAAATCTCGGGACTCTGCTAGACTGACGACATGATTCAGCCTTCTTCACATTCTGTTGTTGATGAACTACTTGATCCCGTGGGGCAATGCCTCACGCCCGAGGTCGCTCACCGACTCGCGAGGCTGCGTGCCACGCCGCAGGTGCAGGAGAAGCTGGATGCGTTCGCAGAGAAGTCGTCAGAAGGGACTCTCACAGCAGAAGAACGCTTGCAGTATGAAGCCATTTTACGGGCGATCAACTTTATCAGCCTGCTGCAGCTCAAAGCACGGGCTTTGATTTCCAGAACGGCCGACTAAACTCCAATGGCTGTCGATCTTGCTACCAGGCGACTTGTCCGAGTGGATGGCCAACTGGTTGTGCTGTTTCGTCCTCGCACACAGGAATGGACCGGACACTTTGAGATGCGTGGAGACCGCGTCGCCGGGCTCACAGCGATCGGCGTTGGCACAGTTGAACTGCTGAATATGAATGATGACGACCGACGCAAGCTCCGCCGCGAATCGCAACGGCATCTGTGAATTCCCGTTAGACCGGGATGTTGTTGTCGCCCGAGAGCTGGAAGAAGTTGTCCGTAGTCTTTATTCTCATGTCAGATTTGCCATCATCAGTCTGAAGGGATTCAACAATGTCCGGTTCCAATCGCTCACAGAAGAAACATCAAAAAGAAGTCAAACGGAAGAAGCTCCAGAAGCAAAGATCAGCAGCAGCATCGCAGACGCATCGCGTTCCGCCGCGCGAAGTGCGCAATGCGTTGATGGAAGCGAATGAACTGATGCGAGAGGGACAACTGGACGCAGCCGAGGAGGTTCTGCTGGCCGAGCAGCGACACCGTCGCAACAGCCCCGAGCTGCTTGAAGCGCTCATTGCTCTGTATCAGCGGACAAATGACCATGTGCATCTTGCCGAAACGGCGCGGAAGCTGGTTCAGTTTCAGCCGTCTGATCCTGAAGCCCAGTTGATCATGGCACAGGGCTACATGTGTTGTGGCCGAATTGCGATGGCTTTGGTTGCCTATCGAGTGTTTCTGGAAAAATGGCCTGACCACAAGTACGTCTCAAAAGCACGGGCAGCCGTTGCCGTATTAGAGCCGGAACTGAAGAGAATCCTGGCCACATTTGAATTGACGGAATCTGAACTGGACCTCATGGTTCTTCACGAACGGATTCTGCATCGAATTTCTCTCAACCAATTTGACGACGCAATAGCAGATGCCAATGAGTTGCTGGCCGTGAAGCCCGGAATGGTTTCGGCACGGAATAATCTGACACTCGCTCTGTTTCAAGATGGCCAGATGCAGGAAGCCATCCAAACGGTGCGAGAAACGCTCCAGCTTTTTCCGGACAATCGGTTTGCTGAAGCATCATTCGGACGCATGCTCTTTCTGTCCGGACAGTTTGAAGAGGCACACGAAATTGCGCGGCATATTTCTGATTCTCCGGCTGAACAGCAGGACGCCGTGGCGATTCAGGCAGAATTCCTTGGCCTGATGGGATATGACGAAGAGATTCTGCGTGTGGTGCAGCATGCGGAAAACAGCACAAAGATGGTACCCGAATGCCGCAGTGTCATGAATCATTACAAAGCGTTTGCTTTGAAGAGGCTGGGCCGTGATCAGGAAGCGATGGATAGCTGGAAATTGAGCCTCAAGGATTATCCTCAATTTGTTCTGGCAAAAGAGAACCTCTCGGAACTGAATTCCGGAGCACAAGGCCATGCCCCGTGGCCGGACCATTTTGAAAATTGGTTGCCGAAACGTGCCATAGAGGGATTTCTTCAATTCCTGACATCCGACAAATCCAATGAGAAGCTGCGAATCGCGGAGGCATTGGATCGCTGGCCGCATGTTGGGAAACTCATTCCGGCACTGTTGGATCGGGGAGACCGCAGCGGCCGGGAATTCGCGTTGCTGCTGGCGAAAGGCGTGGCTTCCGAAGAAATGCTGGATGCACTGGAAACGTTTGCCACCAGCAATCGTGGGCCGGATGAGCTGCGATCCGAGACCCTGGCGTTCCTGAAGGAAGAGGGTCGATTGAACGAGGGTTCCATTCAGTTCTGGTGTCGTGGGAAATGGACTCCGATCCTGGTCACCACGATGGAGATCAATCAGGACCCGGTTCCTCACAAGAACCCAAGGGTCGATGATCTGATTCAGCAGGGCTATGATGCCATGCTGACGGAAGACTTCGATGTTGCCGAAGCTCATTTTCGCGAAGCCCTGGCGTTGGATCCGGAATTCATATCGGCACAGTTCAATGTCGCTGCTGCCTTGCTGAGGAAAAACGATCCGGAAGCGAATGCTGCCGGAAAGAAAATCGTCATGGACATTCATCAGCGATTCCCCGACTATGCGTTTGCCCGGATCACGATTGCCCGGTTTGCGATTGACGATCACCGGTTGGACGAAGCACAGGAACTTCTCAAGCCGTTTATGACGAAAACGAAATGGCACGTGTCGGAGTACAAAGCATATGCGTCGGTTCAGGTCGAGCTGGCCATGGCGAGACGCGATTTCACGGCGGCACGGCAATCGATGGAAATGCTGAAACAGTTTGTGGACGATGACGTGATAATTCATCACCTGGAAAAACAAATCGCACTGATGGAGTCGCAGGATCGTGCGCTCTTGACGAAGCGGAAATCGTGAGTGATGAAGACCGATGCGAACTCAGCTTAGATGGATTTTCTCGTCTATGTGGGCGTCCCGAATTCTCTTGAATCGAGTGAGGGAGAGTGCAAACTCGCTGTCCAAAGGGTTTGCTCTCATGCTATCCTCGATAGCCATGTGACTTCTAAATCACATCGTCACCAGTCTTCATACCTGAGGCACGAAATGCAACAACTCCCGTTACTGTTCCTGATTCTTTCCATCGCGGCAGCTCACACAGTTGCACAGGAAGACTTTCAACACGAGCCGAAAATTATCGCTCTTGTTGAACCGTATCTGACACACAACAAAGTGAACGCTGTCTCTATTGGTGTGATTTCGAACGGGCAGGTCTGGAAGAAGAATTTCGGCCATCTGGATCCAGATGGGGCTCGTTCGTCGGACGAAAAGACACTTTATGAAATCGGATCGATCTCCAAAGTTTTCACGTCACTGCTGCTGGCGGAGGCCGTTGAATCGGGGCGCCTGAAACTTGATGATCCCATCAGCACGGTGATGAAGGAACTCGCCACGAAGAACCCAGGCGTTGGCAACGCGATCACATTCAAACATCTGTCGCACCACGTGTCAGGACTTCCGGTCATGCCGGCCAACATCGAACCGGCTGATTCCACGAATCCGTTCGACGGATATGACCGCACAATGCTCACAGAATACATGCTGGCTGTGAAACCGGAGAGGAAACCAGGTGAGGGCTACGAGTATTCGAATCTCGCAGTCGGGCTGCTCGGCGATTTGTTGTC
This sequence comes from Candidatus Kuenenia sp., assembly GCA_043737515.1. Lineage (GTDB taxonomy): Bacteria > Planctomycetota > Planctomycetia > Planctomycetales > Planctomycetaceae > SXXK01. The sequence continues at coordinate 10,559 of JAYTAK010000840.1, forward strand.
ACAGCAGGCGGGAGTCAGTTACGAATCGCTTCTGAAGCAGAAGCTGACGGAACCGCTGAAGATGTCCGACACGGTCATCACTCTCGCGGAACAGCAAGTCAGTCGTTTTGCTCCGCCGTACAATGCCGCACTACTTCCCGATAAGGCATGGGATTTTGATGCACTTTCCGGCTGCGGTGCGATTCGCAGCACGATCAACGACATGCTGTTGTTCGCGGAAGCCTCATTGAATCCTCCGGATGGACCACTGGGAAAGGTGATTGAGCTTGCATGGAAGCAGCACAAGCCAGCGCGTGATGGCAATCATGCGATGGGGCTGGGATGGATGATCGCACAGGATGGTTCAACACGGTGGCACAATGGTCAAACCGGCGGCTACCAGTCTATGATTCTCGTCAGTCGCGAGCAGAAGTGTGCTGTCGTACTGCTTTGCAACACCGCAGGCTCGCAGACTGACGCATTGGCCGAACAGATCATTCAGACAGTCATGGGGCTGGATGTTCAACCGAGATCATTCGACAAGGAAGTGGAAGTTGACCCCGAGGTTGCCAAACGTCTCGAAGGCAAATATCAACTTGCACCAGGTATCGTGATTACAGTGCAGGTCAAAAACGGTCGAATGGTGGCTCAACTGACTGGCCAGCAGTTTCTCGCGTTGATTCCGAAGAGCGAAACTGATTGGAAGTATCAGTTGGTTGACGCGACCTTGAAATTTGAACTGCCGAAATCCGGCAGCAGCCCCAAAGTCACACTTCTCCAGGCTGGCCGTGCGATGCCTTGTCCGCGATTACCCGAGTAACGCCCTGCCGCGCACCAAAGTAGCCATCATCGCTCCGCGTGATGAGCCCGGTCGCGTGCATGTGGTGAACATTTTGGGAGTGCTCCGGCTTGACGGAGCTTTGGCATCGTCGCACAGCGACTCTCTTTTGGGATGATCGTTGTCAAACAGGGCTCCGCCCGAAAATTCCAAAGCGGCGTTGAGCCGCCGCACTCCCAAAAACATGTTTCAGGCAATCGATTAAGATTAAGATTATGATTAAGACCTATGAGATCATCAAACCAATTCACCGGCCATCATCTGCTCAATCGACGAGGTTTTTTCGATCACACCGGCACAGGACTCAGCAGCATCGCGCTGGCGATGATGCTGGCCGAGCAGGGCTTGCTGAAGGCGGAGGATGCCAGGCCCGGCACCGTCGGCGGTCAGAGTCCCATTCGACCGGACATTAAGCCGTCTCACCCGTTCGCCTCCCGATCGTCGCATTTTCCTGCGGCGGCAAAGCGCGTCGTCGTCGTTTTCTGTTCGGGTGCCTGCAGTCATCTCGACACGTTTGACTACAAACCGGAGTTGATCGCGCGGCATGGTCAGCCGTTGCCGGGCGCGGACAAGCTGATAACGTTTCAGGGCGAACAGGGCAATGTGACCCAAAGCCCCTGGAAGTTTCAGCCGCGCGGTGAATGTGGCAAGATGATCTCTGATCTGGTGCCGCATCTCGGCGCGCTGGCGGATGACATGTGCTTTCTGCATTCGATCAAGGGAAAGACAAACACGCACGGCCCCGGCGAAAACTATATGTCCACGGGATTCACGCTGGATGGGTTTCCCAGCATCGGAGCCTGGGCGACGTACGCACTTGGCACAGAGAATGAAAACCTGCCGGCGTATGTGGCGATCCCCGATCCGCGCGGCACGCCGCAGAATTCTGTGAACAACTGGGGGCCGGGATTCTTGCCCGCCGCGTATCAGGGCACGGATTTCAACACATCGCTGCCGATTCGTAACCTCGCGCGACCGGAATCGATTTCCGAATCAGCCGACGTCAAGACTCGCGACTTCTTAAAGCGGCTCAATGAACGGCATCTCGAACGCTTCCCCGGCGACACCGAGCTGGCCGCGCGCATATCCAGCTATGAACTGGCCGCAAAGATGCAGCTCAGCATTCCGGAAGTGCGGGATCTCAGTACCGAATCCGCAACGACGCTCGCCATGTACGGCGCCGATGACACCAAGAATACATTGAAGGCTGCCTACGCGAAAAACTGCATCCTTGCCCGACGCTTGCTGGAACAGGGCGTGCGTTTCGTGCAGCTCTTCAACGGGGCTTATCAAACCGGCGGTGAAGGAGTCAGCAACTGGGACGGCCACAAAGTGCTCAAGGATCAATACAGCATCCACGGCCCGGTCCTCGATCAGCCTACCGCGGCGCTGATTAAAGATCTCAAACAACGCGGACTTCTAAAAGACACGCTCGTCGTCTGGTGTACCGAATTCGGACGCATGCCGACGTTCCAAAAAGGTGCCAGCGGACGAGACCACAATCCGGAAGGCTTCACCTGCTGGATGGCTGGTGCCGGAGTCAAAGCCCCGTTCAGCCACGGCGCGACTGACGATTTCGGCTACAAAGCCGTCGAAAACATCGTCACGGTTCACGACTTCCACGCCACCATCCTGCACCTGCTGGGACTCGACCATGAACGACTGACGTTCTATTACAACGGGCTGGAACGGCGGCTGACGGATGTGGAAGGCGTGGTTGTGAAGGATGTGCTGGCTTGACTCGGCGGTCCTGTCGAAAAGGAAAGCGGTGACAAGTCACCGCACTCCAAACCAGCGTCGCTTGTCCAAGGGCTAGTTCGCACGAAAAGGAATGAGGCAGCGACAGGCGAGCGGGGGACGTGAGTCCCCTGTTTTCTGCAGCAACCACGCGGTCAATCAGGGGATTGACATCCCCCGCTCGCCGAAGGATTCGATCAATTCCAACCATGTGTAGTATAGTGGCTTGCCACGACTTGATTTTTTTGTAGGCCGGACCAAGCGGAGTTCTTGTAGGGTGGGACCAGCGAGCAACGCGAGCGCCGGCCCACCATGTGTGCAACTCGAGAACGGTGGGCCGGCGCGGCTTGTCAGCGGCTTGTCCCACCCTACGTGCGCATACTCCAGTTCTCATCCTGAATCTGGTTTAACGTTTATTTTTTCAATGCCGCATCGACAAACTGAAACAAGGCAATTGTCGCCGGATCGTCGGGCTGGCCGAGATTCTCATTGATCCGCGTATGAGTCGTCTCTTTGCCTCCGAAGAGCGTGGCTGAGATCCCGGCATCGTTCAGCACTGCACCGAGACGCTGGGCTTGCGCGTTTGTGTCCGGGTGATCGCCGACATAGAGAATCAGGAACGGCGGAATGCCCTTGCCTTTCGCCACATGTGTCACGGCCGAGTAATCAAGATGCTTCGCCGGATCGTTGCCGAACTTTTCTCGGTGACCAAACTTTGCCTGCGGCTGATGATGGACTCGGCGACGTGTTTCTGCGGTTTCGATGATCGCTGGCACGTCATACGTGTCGCCATCGACGGGCACACAGCCCTTGATGCCGGCCAGAGACAACCCCTCGGCTTTGAGATATCGATCGTCAATGCAGATCAGTGCGGCAAGTTGCGCGCCGGCAGAATGGCCCATCACGAGGATGCGGTTCGGATCGCCGCCGTATTCCGCAATGTGGTCATGAACCCAGTGCATGGATTTGGCGATGTCGCGAAAAATCGTCTCCATCTCGACATCCGGCAGCAGTCGGTAGTTGGTGGAGACAAAGACGAATCCCTTATCGACGAAGGCCTTCGGTTTCAACTGGACACTGGTCTTGTCACCGGTCTGCCAGCCACCGCCGTGAATCCAGAACACCACGGGCAGGTTTTTCGCTTCCGGCGGAGAATAAACATCCAGCACCTGCCGCTCGTGTGCAGGTTCAGCGTAGGGAATGTTGCTTTTGACATCCTGAGCCTGAGCACCGGACAGAAAAGCGAAAGCAATGACAAGCGGGGCGAGATGTTTCATGGGATTCACGCTGGCAGGAGGAGTTGGAGGGTGACATTGATAGTTCGACTGTTCCGGATTCGCTTGTAGTCCCAGGCTTTAACCGGAGAATGGGTTGCCTGTTCATGGCAGGCTGAATATCCGCCTGAAGGTGGGACTACGAACAAAATGAGACCGTCGAATGACAAGCAGCGTACGACATTTTCCGGCAACATCAATCGTTCCAGATTAACACTTCCGAAACGCCGCTGCGTGCCTGTCCGCGATGCGTGAACACAATGCGGACTTTTGATGATGTCACAGGATCGAAGCGAGCTTCGTTCCATTGGCTGCCGAGAGGCGGTTCGGGCGATTTCCTCGCATTGTTGACGTCATGCCACTCGGTGCCAGTCCAGTGCTGGATCGCATACGAATTTGGAGGCTGCACGCCGCCTCGGTCGTCGTAGATCGCCATTTCGACTCGACGAAATTCCACATCGCGACCAAAGTCAATCTCCAGCCAGTCGGTCTCCGTCGGCGATTCATAGCTGGTCCAGCGATTCATCGGCGTCGGCAGAAAGACGGTTCTGCCATCAATCGCGCTTGCGGGCTTTCCGCCGAAACGATCGGAGTATGAGGCCGAGGCTTTGGGAAAACCGTCCGGCTTCGGGTTCCACGCAAGGTTGCCTGCCGGTGGCGCGACCGATTCCAGCGGAAGCGGTACATCGCCCCAGGCTTCGATCTCCGTGAGTCCCGATTTTCCAGCCGCCGCATGATGCAGCGTGACGCGAAGTCTTGCGGTCTCAATCGGATCGAATTTCACGACGTTGGCGCGGTGACCGGTTGGCGTGTCGAGCACACCGTCCGGGGATTTGATCGAACGCCATGCATTGTCGATCCATGCGTCCAGTTCAATCCGCTGCGGAGCGCGCACGATTGAATCCTTCACATCGCTGTCGTCGAGCGGATAGAGCTTCACCGTATGCAGTCCCCTGGGCGTGCCGAAGTCGATGATCACCGAATCCTGTTCGTTCGGTGACCCTTCACATGTCCAGCGATTCGGCGGATGCGGCACGTACCAATAGTTACCATCGTTCAATTTGCTGGCGGACGTCGGAGGGGATACGTACGACGCCGTCAGCCGAGGGTAGTAATCGCCATCGTTGTTCACCGCAAAGTTCGTCGTCGTGAGCCGACTCTCTGAGTCGCGTCCTTCTGGCAGCAACTCGACTCGGAGAGTCAGGCGACTCAGCGTCAGCGACTTCGCAGCCGGTTTGCCGTCCACCAGCACATGCAGCCCAGCTCCGAGTTTGTATCGTTTGCCGGTTTTGTCCCAGACTACGCTGATCAGGTGACCGCGATACGGCACATCATCGAGCGCGAAGTAATCCCAGTCAGCCGGCGCGAGCGGATTCACTTCCAGATTGTCGTCATCACGCGGAGTCAGTCCGACCAAACCTGTGATGACAAGGTCGCAGAAGCCCGAATGAAAGTAATGCTCCGAGTGGTTGTAGCCGTCATGGCCTTCGAACGAGCCCGAGTCCGGATGCAGCGCCTCGGCGAGATACGGCCTGCCATCCTTGCGGTGTGATCGAGCGTAAATCTGCAGCAGCTTGATGTAGTCGGCCTTTGTCGGCAACGATTCCGCCCCCGAATCACCGTCGCGTTGCACGACATTCGCCATGGCCTTCAGTGTCTGAGTCGTCGCGTACGGCCACGACTGACCGCTCCACCAACAGCAGGAGTTCTTGAGCAGGAACATCGGATCATTCCGCTCGACGGTCGATGGCCCGAAGTCCGCATAGAAGCCGTCGCGGTCCATCAGCTTCGGCCAGGCAGCGTCGTATTTCATCAGCCGCAGGGCGTTAGCCCCCGGTACCTTCACGTCTCCAGGTTTCGTTGAGCCGCTCGAACCGGACGCTAATGCGTTCCGGCTGATTGGGGGATCAATCATGTTAAATTGCCACGGCACGTAGCCGATCAATTCACGCCCGTGCGGATCCCCTGCGAACTCGCCGTCTTCATACGTCTTTGTCAGTGCTTTGATCTTGTGGCCGTCACGCTCCTCGTCGTTTTTGTAGACCGGGAAGAAGAATTTCCGCTGGTCGTCCCACAGCAGTTGCAGCATCCTTGTTCTGAGCGACTCGGCTTTCTTCTCAAACCGTTCTGCAAGATCGCCCTGTCCGGCCAGTCGAGCGAGCTTGGCAATCGCAATTGCGTCTGCCCACATGTAAGCGTTAAACGACGGACGGTAACTCGGAGCCCCGCGCAGGATGTCCTGTGTCTGGCGGCTGTTGATGTTGAATTCCATGCCGTCGTCATGACCGGTCTGCCAGAAGAGTCCGACTTCGGGAACAAAGTGACGCTGCTCCCAGCCTTCGTAGTTTCTGACCAGATCCGGCAGGAGATCGATCGCCAACGCATCATCGCGATGCACCAGATTCACCGCCCAGGCAGAATCCGCCAGCCACGTCGAATAATTCCTCGGCTGAGCCCCCGGCGTGCGGAACCAGTACTTTAAATAGTCGCGTGCAATCCTCGGCTGCCGCAACCACCGAGCCTCATAAAGCTGATGCCCCGCCGGACAACTGATCGCTCCATAGGCACCCGACCAGAACGGCCGGTCGATGAACTCTGTAAACGAGTAACCGCTGTTCGGCGAACCATACGTCAGATGCTTCGTCAGCAGCTCCCAGCGGTAGTAGTACGTCGTCGTGATGTCTGCGTCCGGACATTCAAAGAACGGAATTTGTGCGGCATACCAATCCCAGTCCCGATTGTCCCAAAACGTCTGCGCCTCGAGCTGCGCCTGCTTATCCAACACCTGCGCCGCCGCTTCGTTGGACCACATGATCGCAAGCAGAATCGTCATCGCCATGATGGCACGAAAAACTGTCATGGAGATTCTCGGTCAGGAGTACATTGTTCCATCAGCCGCACGGCACCAGCGGCCTGTTGATTCAAAGT
>JAYTAK010000841.1:0-7516 GCA_043737515.1 Candidatus Kuenenia sp.
GGGCCGCTTCTGTTACGTATGGCGTCCCTTGTGTCACAACAATGCCGGGATGCTCAGCCGTGGTGAATGCTCTGGCAGCGCTTCGCGAACATCCAGATCCGACTGTGAAAGCGATTCAGGATTGGGTGGGTGTGAACAAATGAGAATTATCTAAACAGCAAAGCAGCCATGTGAGTGATGAACATGACAAGTGCCCAGCGGCTCAGCCAGATTTCGGTGGAAGATTACCTGTCGGGCGAAGTGCATGCTCAATTCAAGCATGAATACGTCGCGGGCACGGTCTATGCGATGGCGGGCGGCACGTATGCTCACAATCTGATCGCGTCCAATGTGCTCGGTGAACTGCATTCGCAACTGAAAGGCAAGCCCTGTCGAGCCTTGAATTCCGACAGCAAAGTGAGAATTCAGACGAACAGACAGACGCGGTTCTATTATCCGGACGCTTCTGTGGTGTGTGCCGAAAATATTTTGCAAAGTTCATTTCAGGACAAACCCACTGTGATTGTCGAAGTCCTTTCGGAAATGACTCGCAGAACAGACGAAGGTGAGAAGCTCGACGCATATCAAACAATCTCTGCATTAAACGTCTACGTGATGTTTCGACAGGATTCTGCGGGAGCCGTCGTTTATCGGCGGTGTGGAACCGAGTTTCAACGTGAGGTCTATTCAGATCATACGGCGATCATTTTGCTACCAGAAATCGATGTTGAGCTGCGTTTGGCGAGCATCTATGAGAACGTAGACTTTGTGGCTGAGGCTGCGACCGGGCACACAGAATTCCATCCAGAAAGCTGAAAGGATGTGGTCAACGCTCTGGCAGCCCATCGCGAACATCCAAATCCGGGTGTCAGGGCGATTCAGGATTGGGTGGGGGCGAACAAACAGGGAACAACTGTCATTCAACAGTGCGATTTATGTAGCTTGGACATTCATGTCCGAGTCCCCACCAGAAGGCTTCCCGAGAATGGAGGGCCTTTGAGAAACCGAAGCCTCTCAGTCGTTAATTTTCCTGGCCATACGACGGACATGAATGTCCATCCTTCGGAGCTAATGGCTCAAACATGAACGAAAACACTCAAACCACTCTTCCCGGCATGATGCTCTGCGCCAAACAACACATAGCGAGAGTGGAAGGCGTTCGTCCGATGGCCCAGGACACATGGGCCGTGAAAATTCATGCGCCGGAGCTGGCCGCCAGCATTACGCCGGGGCAGTTCTTTATGATTCGGCCAGCGACGGGAAGTGATCCGTTACTGGGGCGACCATTTGCATTGTTTGACATCTACTGTGATGCCGACGGAAAACCGGCAGGCGTCGAGTTTGGATTCGTGAAAGTCGGCAAGCTGACGTCGCTGATGAGTCAATGGACGACAGGCGATGAAGTCAGCATCTGGGGGCCGCTGGGAAATGGTTTTCCGATTCCGGAGTGTCGCCATCTGATTTGCGTCGCTGGTGGAATCGGACAAACGCCGTTTCTGGGAGTCGCCCGCGAAGCGCTGGGACTGACGACATACGGCAGCCCCGCGCGGCACATGGCACGGCGACCAGAATCCGTTTCGCTGTGCTACGGAGTGCGCTCAAGGAAATACCTTGCCGGTGTCGATGAATTCACAATCGATGGCCTCGACCTGGAAATCGCCACGGACGATGGATCATTCGGTCATCACGGCTTTGTCACCGATCTGCTGAAGCGCCAACTGGCATCGAACCGCGACGGAGTTCACGTCTATTGCTGCGGCCCTGAACCGATGATGAAGGCGGTCGCGGAAATCTGCAAACAGCAGTCCATTCCGTGCTGGTTGTCTCTTGAAACCCCTATGGCCTGCGGCTTCGGTGCCTGTTTCAGTTGTGTCACCAAAGTCGTCGAACCAGATGGTTCATGGGACTACCGCCGCACTTGCGTCGAAGGCCCGGTGTTCAAAGCGGAACAGTTAGTGCTTTAGTGCTGTAAGCAGTGGCTCATGTGACGTTTCAGTACACAGACGCAGCGAAATCCGCACACCTGCACAGTTCGGAACGACCTTGCCCCGGCATACCCGATCGGAGTTTCGAAGCAGCGGGAGATTTGTCGGGCGGACCACGGTGAATTGTAATTCTTGCGCGGTTTGTGGCTGATTCATGGCCCGGCGACCGCATCACCACGCTGGTCGAAGTGCAGAAATGCGGCTATTGTCCGCATCGGCGGTCACAGCGCTGCACGCGGCACGCCGTGTGCAAGCAAACCGTTGGAAACAACTTTCCGGGTTTCGGCCCCGCAAAACTTTCGAATTAGTAGGGAGCATTCACATGCCACGGTTTTCGGCGGTTGGTGGATTTCAGGCGGCGATCGTCTCGATTATGGTGACGTACGCCGTCATCACGCTGATCAATCCGATCAGCGTCAAGGCGTCCTCGACGTCCCCTGACCCCGCGCAGGACGAAATTGCTGCGCCGCCATCCAAGGCGGCGATGGATGAACTGATGAAACAAAAACTCGCTGCTGCAAAAGGAGCACTGGAAGCCGTAACGCGCGAAGATTATGAACAGTCTGGTCTGTAAATCCTGATCTGTTCAGAACATCGATCACCGAAGAACGGTTCGATCATTCTCAACATCACGACGATGGCTTGTTTGAGTATCCTTTCCAAGAATGCTGATTCGCCATGCTTCGTTGTTTTGAAATCACAACTGCCGTTCCCATCGAAAACCGATCGCATTCGGCGATTCAACTGGCCATGCGTCTGGAGGTCCGATTGCAGAATCGATTGCTGAGACCCATTCGAGTCCACATCTGCGAAAACGAACTGCAGCTATTCGGCGTCGTCGCTTCATGGCACGAAAAGCAACAGGCACAGGAAACTGCCCGCGAGGTTGCTCCGATGTATCGCATTCGCAACGAACTTCGCGTTTCACGTCACCGCTGACGCATAAGATCGTCGAGATTCTGCAACTGCGTTTCGATGCGCGTTGATTCGGAATCCGGGCTCTGAATCGTACGAGGCACGGATTGCGTCTCCTGGTTGGCAGCGAGGACTCCTGGAACATCGAGACCCGGAACCGGCTGTGAGTACAAGTATCCCTGCGCGTGGGAGCAACCCATGTCATAGAGCAAGTCGCGTTGGGCTTCTGTTTCAACGCCTTCGGCCACAACGTCCAGATTCATATTCTGCGCCAGACTGATGATGGTCCGCACGATATCCCGGGTTTCGCTGCAGTTCAGCATTTTATGCACAAAGGAATGATCAATCTTCAACTGGTCCAGCGGGATACGGTGCAGAAAAGCCAGTGACGAATACCCCGTGCCAAAGTCGTCAATCCCAATTCGAATGCCCAGATCGCGCAGTTCATTCATGACAACGCGTGTCTGTTCGGGTTTGCCGAGCAGTGCGGCTTCGTTGACTTCCAGTCGCAAGGTGTGCGGGTCGATGCCAGCCGTGGCCATGACCAGCAACAGGTTGTGTTTGAAACCCGGCTGATTGAACTCTTCTGCCGAGCAGTTCACGGTGACGCTGATATTCGGGCCACCGAATGCCAGGTCATTCCACTTCAGTACTTCTTCACACGCCTCGTCAAAAATTGCGCGACCCAGGAGACTGGTCAGGCCCAGTGATTCGATCAGCGGCACAAAAACGTCCGGCCCGACATCTTCCTGACGCGGATGTTTCCAGCGGCACAGCGCTTCGAAACCTTCGATCCGACCGGACGACAGGCGCACGATCGGCTGATAAACCAGAAAGAATTCGTCGCTGCGAATCGCCTGCCGCAGATCATTTTCCAGAGTCAGTTTTGCCGTCGCGCCGGCCTGCATTTCCGGATCAAAAATGCAGTACCGACTGCGTCCGCTGGTCTTCGCATAGTACATGGCGGTATCGGCTTCCCGGATGGCGTCGGCGGGTACCTTGCCTTCCGCGCCGCCAAACGCAATTCCGATACTGACGCCAATCAGCACCTCACGCGTGCCGATCAGAAACGGTTCAGCGAGCGCGAAGATGATGCGCTCGGCGACATGCTCCGCATCGGCGCGCGAATGAAGCTGATGCAGCAGGACGGTGAATTCGTCGCCGCCGTGACGCGCAATTGACCAGCCGGATTTTTGCCGGGCAATCACATCCGATCCGCGGAGACAGCCTTCGAGCTTTTTGGCCACACTGCACAGCAGCAGGTCACCGGCGTCATGTCCGTGGTTGTCGTTGATCCGTTTGAAATTGTCCAGATCCAGAAACAGCACAGCATTCAAACCGTACTTGTTCTGATCCAGATTGATGACCTTTGCCAGTTGTTCCTCGAACAGAAGTCGATTCGGCAGCCCGGTGAGCACATCGCGGACCTTGCCTTCGGTGACATCGGCCAGCGAACCTGCGAGGCGGACGACGTTTCCGTCAGCGTCAAGCTGCATCACGCCGCTGCAGAGCATCCAGCGATAAGAATCGTCGCGGTGCCGCATGCGAAGTTCGCAGTCGAAGCGACCGTTGTCGAGCGAATCGGGAGTGCTGATTTTTTCAATAAATGAATCCCGGTCGTCCGGGTGCATCCGATCGAGCCAGCCAGGAATTGTGGAGTCGAGTTCGGTTTCTGCAAACCCGAGCAGTTCTTTCCAGCGGGATGACAGAAAAATCTGTTGCCGCACAACGTCCAGATCCCACAGTCCGATCTGCGCGCCCTGAGCGGCCAAAGCGTAACGTTCCCGACTGCGCTGAAGTTCCGCGCGTGCCCGGCTGTGCTGCAGGTGCAATGAAATGCGGGCCAGCAGAATCTCGTCATCAAACGGTCGGGTCAGAAAATCATTCGCTCCTTCGCGGAAGGCTGTCACGCCGTGCTGAGGCTCCGTTTCTGTCGTGACCATGATGACCGGCAGCAGCGATTCGGAATGCTGTTGTCGAATCGTTCGCAGAACTTCCAGTCCGTCCTTGCCCGGCAAATTCCCGGTCAGCAACACAAGATCCGGCAGAAAATCGCGTAACTGTTCGAGCGCGGCCTGACCTGATTCCGTCGTTTGCACTCGGTATGCATGTTCCGTCAGCAGCATCGATATGGCATCCCGCGTGACCTGCTCGTGATCGACCACCAGGATAAAGGCATGTGCAGTCCGGCCTCCGCTCAAGCGCAGACGGGATTCCGAATGCTGTAGAATCAGGTCGCGTTGATTCGCAGTGGAAATCACAGCAGATTCCGTTACAAGGCAGTTGGCAAGTGAATTGTCTCTTCTCCGAGACGTGACGTTTCCTGACTTAAACCTAGGTCGAAAACTCACCACAGGACTACGGCGCGTCTTCAATTTGCCGAAGAAACGCTGGTGCCAATCTGCAACGACGGGGCGTGATGCCATTCGGCAACAGCTTCGCGCGTCCGTCTGCAACGAACGGCGGGGTTGCAGGATCTGTACCGTTTCTGCCTGTCCTTGCGAAACCAAAAAAGCGGCGTAGTCCAGGGGTTGAAATCGCGAGCTTGACGTGCCACCATTCGCCTCGAAAACTGCTGACGATGATCTGAGGAACTGCGGAGTTCAGAATTCCGGGGTTCCGATTGGTGGTCGTCCAAAACGCGAGAGTGGCGAAATTGGCAGACGCGCTGGATTTAGGATCCTGTGCCTTAAACGGCGTGGGGGTTCAACTCCCCCCTCTCGCAGTTTTTTGTTGGTGAGTACCATGTTTTCGGCGTTGAAGAACCAGATCGCTTTCTTCCGCCAGTTTCGACAGCGGTTTGAAACGACCGGGGCAATCGCTCCCAGCAGCCGGTTTCTCGCCCGTTCAATGACCAGTTATTTGGCGGCCCGCGATCCTGCAATTCCTGTGCGAGTCCTCGAAATCGGGCCGGGCACTGGTCCTGTGACCAACAGTATCGTGCGGCTTCTGCGACCGCACGATGTGTTTGATCTGGTGGAACTCAATGCAGAATTCGTGCGAATTCTGCATGAGCGATTTGAGTCTGAACCGGCGTGGATGAGTGCGAAGGCACAATCGACCATTCATCAGCTCCCCGTGCAGGAGTTTGCGAGTTCGGCTCCGTACGATTTCGTGATCTCCGGATTGCCGCTCAATAACTTTCCGGCAGAACTTGTGACGTCGATTGCTGAGACGTACTTTCGTTTGCTCAAGCCCGGTGGCGTGCTGAGTTATTTTGAATACATGTACGTGCGACCGATTCGTAAAGTCGTCACGCGGGGTGCCGAGCGCATCCGGATCACGGCCATCGATGCCACGCTGCAGGGACATTGCAACCGTTGCCGCATCCGCCGCGACAACATCTGGCTGAACACTCCGCCCGCCTGGGTCCAGCATCTGCGCGGTTTGGAATGAATCGTGAGCGAGCCGCCCGATAACGACACTTTGCATCAACGTCTGACAACTTCGTTGCAGCAACTTGAGTCCGCTCATCAGCGGCGCGTGCGGCGCAGTGTCGAGGCCGTCAGCACGACAGAATGCATCGTCGATGGCCAGCGCTGCCTGAGTTTTGCGACGAACGATTATCTGGGTCTCACGAGACATCCGAAAGTCGTCGCGGCGTTTGCCGCCGTGGCCGCCATGCAGGCGGGTGCTGGTGCGAGCGGGCTGATTGCCGGGCGATCACCGCATCATGCTCGTCTGGAAGAAGCACTCGCGGAATTTGAAGGGACGGAATCCGCGTTGTTGTTTCCGTCCGGCTTTGCGGCAAATATCGGAACCCTCACGTCACTCATCGGCCCGCAGGATGCGGTCTTCTGTGATCGTGAAAATCACGCCAGCCTCATCGACGGCTGCCGCGCGAGTGCCGGAAAATTCTTCGTGTACGATCGAAGGGAACTCGAACACCTTAGCGAATCCATCGAACGTCGTCGCGGCGACTATGCTGCAGTATTCCTCGTCACCGACACCGTTTTCAGCATGGACGGAACACTGGCAGATCTGCCGCAGTTGTGCGACATTGCCGACCGCTTCCGTGCCACCATGATCGTCGATGAAGCACATGGAACGGGAGTGTTCGGAGCGACCGGTCGCGGTGTGTGTGAGTTGCAGCAAGTGGGAGACCGCGTTTCCGTGAAGATCGGCACGCTCAGCAAAGCCATCGGCGGCCTCGGAGGCTTTGTGGCTGGTTCAACGACGCTGTGCGATTGGCTGTGGAACACGGCGCGCAGCCAGTTTTTCTCGACCGCATTACCTCCCGCAGTCTGCGCTGCGGCTGCAGCGGCGGTGCAGGTGATCACGCACGAGCCGGAGCGGCGCAGAACACTCGCAGCACGGTCGGCTTTCGCTCGGCGATTGCTTCAGGAAAATGAACTAGACGTGATTGCCGCTCCGCCCGACAGTCCTGTCATTGCCGTGCTGCTCCGCGATGATGACCTTGCCGTCCGAGTCAGCCGACAGATGATGACCGAAGGATTTTTCATTCCAGCGGTTCGCCCACCGACGGTTGCCGTCGGGACGTCACGGCTGCGAATGTCGCTGTGCTGCGATCATTCAGAAGACCAGATCCGATCCGCCGTGTATCAGCTTCGAGAGGTTGTTCATTCCGAGCGGCGATGATACTGGAATCGAGGCGGTTGTCCGCATACTCTCCGGCA
>JAYTAK010000842.1:0-3295 GCA_043737515.1 Candidatus Kuenenia sp.
TGCTCGCCAAGTGCTTTCGTCGTTGGCCCCGCCGCGGTGGCATTCGTCGATCACAATGAAGTCGAAGAAGTCCGGCGGATAATCGCCGAACCATGGCGACGGTTCACCGTCCTTTGGCGGACCGCACATGAACGTCTGAAAAATAGTGAAGAACAGGCTGCCGTTTTTTGGCACCTTGCCTTTCTTGCGGATCTCATCCGGCTCGATTCGCACCATGGCATCTTCGGGGAATGCGGAGAAGGCATTGAACGCCTGATTGGCCAAAATGTTGCGATCGGCGAGGAACAGGATACGCGGACGGCGGGTGGGCTCGCCGCCTGATTTCCGGTCAGACAGGCTCCAGCGACTTTGAAACAGTTTCCACGCGATCTGAAACGCGACGAACGTCTTGCCCGTGCCGGTGGCCAGAGTCAGCAGAATGCGATCCTTCCCGGCGGCGATCGACTCCAGCACTCGTTCGATGGCGATGTCCTGATAGTAGCGTCCCTGAAAGTAACCACTGCGATCTTCGAAGGGGACTGCGGCAAAGCGATGCCGCCAGGCGTTTTTTTCAGCAAAGGTCATGTCCCACATTTCTTCAGGCGTGGGATATCTTGCAACTTCGCCTTCATGGCCGGTTTCCATGTCAATGGCGTAGATGCCCTGTCCGTTGGTCGCATAGGTGTAGCGGATCGCCAGCTTTTTGGCGTAGTCCTTCGCCTGGCCGACTGCTTCCGTCAACGCCAAATCCCAGGCTTTCGCTTCGACGGTGGCCAGCTTTGTGTTGCGATACTCCAGCACGTAGTCAGCCGTCAGCGACTTGCCCCGCCGCCCGTGGCCTTCGATGCGACCGAGCGTAATCGGGTACTCGCGATGGATACGACTTCCGTCAACGACTCCCCAGCCCGCCGCAGCGAGTGCGGGGTCGATGTGTTCGGCTCTGGTTTCGGCTTCGTTCATGGACAGCGCCCTAAACTGCGGCGTCCGAACGGTTCTTGCCTGTTGTCACGATCTCCTGAACCAGCTTGTCCATCTCATCGGTCCCGTAGAGCTTGACGTGATGACTCTCAAGGACTCGGTTCACGATCGGCCTGTTTTCGTCCGTTTTACCTCGGAAACTGCCAACAACTATCAATTTCAGCTTGCCAAACTTCTCGTGCTCGGTCTCGTAGATCGAATCCCCCTCAACCGCGTAGCGGTAAGCAGTTTGCAACGGGTTCTCGGATTGGAAGCGGACGGGCGTTATGAGGTTGAATCGGCCATTCTGAAACGCATATGGAATGTTTAGTTGGCGACCATCAATAGGAACCGTGATCGGCACGGACTTGTGCAGTTTCGATGCAAGTAGCGGTTGCTCAAGCGTATCGGCAAGTCGATCTTTGACACGGACATCACCCGGTTGAACACTTTCTCCGACCAGTTCGGAAAACAGTTCGTCGAGTTGTTTAGCTGGTTCCGTTACGCGGATCGATCTGGGCGTGGAAATACGAATTTCGTTGGCGCGTCGATCGACAAAATCAAGCAACTGTTCGTGATCGACAATGTTCTTGTGTTCCTTGTGAATCCGTTCCTGAAGTCCCTTCTTGAAGGAATCGATCAGTTTGGGGTGAAACCCCTGTGAGCCAAAAAACGTTTTGATGCGATTATTATCCGACGCGATTCGCACGTCCAGAAAATCAAGCGCAGGGCAAAAGAGCAATACCCCGATATTCGCCGATTCAAGGCGATTGGGATCTGGACAGAATTGCACGATGCTGAACCAACCTTTGTTCGCATTCATTTTTTAATCCTCCGGTCCATCCGTGAATTTGAGTTCCTTTTGCAGCCAGAGCTTTTCATAATGGTATCTGCGACAAACGCTGCTCGTTGAAGAACCAATTGGATCAACGCTGCGCCTGCCTTGCCACTCGGCAGGAATGGCGTCGATGATTTGTTTGATGGTTTCTGTATCCATTCTACGCAACCGCTCAATGCTTTGGGAAACGGCATCCTTGTCCAAAAACTTTTTGAACTCGGGGAAGAGTCCGTAAACGGCATGATCCCTACAGTTTTCGATGTGAGCGACCCTTTCGGTTAATTCGCCGCCGGACACCCCGAAGCAGTGTGTGTGGTCGATCGCCAGCAATTCGAGTTGACTGGCTTCCGCAGAAAGGAACACATTGTCGCGATTCTGGCGGTTTAAGGAATGCCGATCTCGATTCAGGATCCACGTGTCGAAGACGACCAGCCGCGAAATATCTTCCTGGTTCTGCAATTCTGACAATTGCCGAGTTTCACCGGACCAACTGCCGCCCTTCAGTGCTCGTGTCACCAATGCTGGCCCCATCTTCGCCAGACTACCATTTAGGAACCGAATTTCCACGATTTCATCCACATCGACAATGGCCTGCTCAAGTGTCGAAAGCCCAAACCATTTGGCAAGTTGAGTCCCGACCCAGTCACAAGCGAGTGCATGTTCTCCCTCGGGATTGCCCATCGCTTTAAGGAACCCACACCCAGCGTCGGTCTCGACGATTACCACTTGAGTGCTCGACTTGCGAGCTTCCACGAATTGAGTAATGCAAGTCGGCTGCCATGTCATGGCGATATTCCGTCCGTTGTTTTGTTCATCTCGATCGCGTCACAGTTCCCCACTGAACGCCTGGTGCAGAAGCGACTTTTTCAGGTCGTCCAGTGCAGCGAGTTTACGTTCGTAGATGGTGGCGAGGCGTTGGGTTTCTTCGCGGAGTGATGCGAAGAGTTTGGCGATCACGTTCTGCTGCTTCAATGAAGGATGCGGGATTGGGAATTTGCGAAGTTCGTCAGCCCAATAAACTCTTGGGCTCCTCCCTTCGACGCATTTCGCACATAGCTCGCCGCAAGTGGTGATTTCAGAAAATAGAGAAGGAACTGCTGATTGATGGACGGTTCCTTTTTCACGAGGCCCACATTCTTGATGCTGAAGGTTCTGTCATCATCGACAATACACGCCATCCCTCGGTTTGCCCCGATCATGGAAATCAGTATGTCTCCTTGGGCTACGTTTGATCTTCGGTAGAAATCGTCGTGGTCTTCTTGACTGATGAATCTGGTTTTCTCAAACGATAGACCGTTGTCGCGGATATTTTTCTGAGTGACGAACGGAATTCCATCATCGACATACTTTGGCGAAGCGTGAGTGCCGTCCTTCACTTTGCAAACCTCGCCCAACGCATGCTGCACCCAGCCATCGCCGCGTTGGGTGAAGACGGATTGGAGGTGGCTTTCGAAGAGGGCGCGGGCGTTTTGGAGGTTCTTTTCGGCGTTGGCTTTGGCGGTGGCGATGCCCTCAAACGCT
>JAYTAK010000843.1:0-7499 GCA_043737515.1 Candidatus Kuenenia sp.
ACACTGAAAACTGAACACTGAACACCACGTCGCAAGGACAGCGACGGTCTTTTTTTGTCGATGTCGCTTCAGGGATGGAAGCGTGCAAAGGCTGGAGTAGATTTGAAATGGCAAAATCAATGGAAGCATTGGGAATGATCGAAACGAAAGGCTTCGTGTGCATGCTCGAAGCCATCGATGCAATGCTGAAAGCTGCGAATGTGCAGTTGGTTGCATGGGACAAAATCGGCAGCGGATTTGTCACAGCATTCGTCTCTGGTGATGTCGGTGCGGTGAAAGCAGCCGTTGAGGCTGGTGCCGCTGCCGCATCGAAACTTGGACAGGTCGTCAGCGTGGAAGTGATTCCTCGTCCGCACGAAGAACTGTCAGCGTTTCTGCCAAAACCCAAGACGGCTGCTCCGGCAAAGAAGTAGGCGGGCACTCTTTGCATTTCAAATTTCAAATCTCATATTTCAAATTTGAAATTTCCTGCCCATGAACCCGATTCAACTTGAACTTTTTTCGGAACAACGACCAATGAATGACGCTATCGGAATGATTGAAACTAAAGGTCTGGTTGCCGCTGTGCAGGCATCAGACGCGATGCTGAAAGCTGCCAATGTAACGCTGGTAAAGCAGCTCAACATCGGTGCGGCCTATATCACGACCATCATCAAAGGCGACGTCGGATCCGTCCGCGCTGCTGTTGATGCGGGTGCTGCTGCGGCATCACAGTCCGGCGAACTGGTCTGTGCGCACCTGATTCCGAGACCAGAAGCGTCTCTGTTGGAATCTGTACTGTAGGGATCGGGATTTCAAATCTGAGATTTGGAATTTGAAATCAGTCTGGTGGGCCGGCGCTTCGCTTGTCCCACCCTACGGAAGCACGACGAAAGTCTTATGAAAGTTCTTGTCGCCAATCTGGGATCTACCAGCTTCAAGTACCGACTGTTTGATCTGTCGAACGAAAACCAGCTTGCAAAGGGCGGGATCGATCGTATCGGACAGGCGGGTGCTCTGAGCAGTTGTTCCGTGCAGATCGGAAGCTACAAAGCAGAGACGCAGCAGTCCGTGCCCAATCATGCGGCCGCTGTCGGCATCTGTCTTGAGCAACTGACGAATGCAGAACATGGCTGTCTGAAATCGGTAGACGAAGTCGGTGGCATCGGGTTCAAAGCAGTCTTTGCAGGAAATCTCAGCGGCGTGCGAATCGTCGATGAGACGTTGCTGCAGAAGATGGAAGCTCTGTCGGATATTGCTCCAGCTCACAACCCGCCGTATGTGCGGGCGATGCGACAACTACAGCAGGCGTTTCCGCAGATTCCATTGGTGGCCGCTCTGGAAACAGGCTTTCACGAAACAATTCCGTTCGAACATCGAGCTTACGCGGTTCCTTACGAATGGTACACGGACTTTGAGATTCGACGCTGGGGATTTCACGGTGCAAGCCATCGCTTTATCGCAGGCCGCATCGCGCAGATTCTGGCTGAAAAGGGTCAGACCCCTTTTCGTCAGGATCTGAAGGTCATCAGTTGCCATCTGGGTGGAAGTGCGTCGATCTGTGCAATTCGTAATGGCGAAAGTTATGCAGCATCAATGGGCATGAGTCCTCAGGGAGGTCTGCCGAACAACAATCGCGTCGGCGACTTTGATGCCTATGCGATTCCTGTGATTATGAAGCGCACGGGGATGACGTTCGAACAGGTTCTGACAGAGATGTCTTCGAAAGGTGGTCTGCTGGGAATCAGCGGACTGAGTGGTGACAGCCGCGATCTGGAAGAAGCGTCTGCGAAAGGACATGATCGAGCCGAGAAAGCTCTGAAGCTTTTCGAAGCGTCGATTCGGTCCTACGTCGGATCGTACATGGCGTTGCTCGGCGGTGCGGATGTGATCGTCTTCACCGGCGGAATCGGTGAAAACAGCGAACGCACTCGCACGAATGTCTGCCGCGATATGCAGTGGGCGGGCGTTGAATTGTGTGAGACGAAGAACTCAGGCGCAAAAGGTGAAGCCTGCCTGAGTAAAGAGACCAGTCGCGTCCAGGTCTGGACAGTGCCCACGAACGAGGAACTCGTCGTAGCACGGCAGACACGGGACGTGCTGACGCGTCGCTAGTATTCAGTTTTCAGTTTTAGAGGAGTGTTCAGTGTTCAGTGTTCAGTGTTCAGTGAATCGCAGTTCTCTGCTTTTTTACTGAACACTGAACACTGAAAACTGAAAACTAACGAGGACGAAGTCCGATGTTTTTGGCCCGCATTACCGGCAGCCTTGTAGCAACTCAGAAAGTTGAGTCGCTCGTGGGCCAGAAGCTGTTGCTCGTAGAACCACTGCGAGTCGATGAAAAGGATCAGAAGAGTCTGAAGCCAACCGGTCGATCGTTTGTGGTGGTCGATACAGTCGGAGCGGGTGAAGGCGAAGTTGTGCTGTGTGTTCAGGGATCAAGTGCCCGGTTCACACCGGGAACGAAAGAGCTTCCGATTGATGCGGCGATCATTGGGATAGTCGATACGGTGCAGGTGAAGGCAAGGACGATTTTCAAGGCGAGTGAATAGTTTTTGTTCGCTCCTGGAACAGAACGGATGGAACCCCGGCATTTCGTTCAAGGAGCGAACAACGACAGAGGAAGCCCTTGAGAGTGCCTGATAACCCGTACGAACCACCAAGTGCAGCCTCTGCAAATGATTCGTTCATAGAGTTCTTTTCCCCGGAGATGAAGAAGTTAATCTACTGGTGGCGATTCTTAATCTTCAGTGTGTTGGTAGGCTCCAGCCTTTTTTGGGGTTGGATGTTGATGTGGCTGGGCAGCCCTGATTTGTTTGTTTTCAAAACGTTGCAGCAATTAGTGTCGTTGAACGCGACACAACTTATTGTTCTTCTCGCGAGCAGTTTAAGCTTTGCAACTTCATTCATGGCAATCTCATGGCGATGGCAAAGGCAGTTCTCCCCAGGAGCTACTGAGAAAACTACCCAACAGTTGATGAGATATAGAAAAGAACAGGACCGCTGCTTGCTTGTAGCTAAATCTTTCAGATTTCATTGTGTAAATGGGTTTCTATTGTTGGTTGGTTCGGTGAATCTAAACATTACGTTTTGGTTTGTTGACAAGCATCCGCTGTTCATAATGATGGCAGCCGTGCTGCTGGTTCGATGTGCATTCTTTGTCCCAACCAGACGTCGGATCTTCAAACAGGTTATGGATCGATTGAAAGCTCCGCCGGACGGTTTTCAGGGGATGTAGGACAGACGGATGAATAACAACCCTTACTCAGTTGGCGAACAACTGACTGTTGATAATGAGGGCCTACAAGACCCGAAGTTTGACGCTTCGGTTCGCAGGTTGCAGATCATAGCGGCTGCTTTGATAATGGGCGTTTTGATGTTTCTGGGTGTGGTACTTGTTGCCACAGCGGGCAAGTTCGATGGGCAGCCGGAAATGATCACTATGATCGCTGCGGGTTTTGCGTTCCTGATGCTTGTCAATCATTTTGTGATTCCACCGATCATCGTAAAGGCTCAACTGAAGCAGGCCATTGCAGCGGGAATGCATCAGAAGCCGGATGAAGAGAGAACTCAAGAGTGCTTCGGGATCTATCAGACTCAAATGATCGTCGGGTTCGCTTTGCTGGAAGGGGCGGCGTTCTTCAATCTTGTGGCGATGATGGTGGAGCATTGTGCGGCATCAATCGCCGTGGTGACTTTGCTGCTGCTCTGGATGGTGGCAAAGTTTCCGACTCGGGACAAAGTGTCATTTTGGGTTCAGGATAAGTTGAGGGAATTGCAATCGATGTAGGTCCTGCCTGCCGGGCAGGACTTCGCGACTTGTCGCGACAACGACCGGTCAAGATGGAATGAATAACAACTAAACGACGTAGAGCGGATGTTTGCCCCAGGGCGGTTCGCCTGCGGCGAAAGTCCTTTCCGGCAGAAAGGATCTACAGAAGACAGTCCTTTCCGGCAGAAAGGACCTACAAAACTACAAATACACTCACTGACGGATCGGGGAGGTAACAGATTGCGACACGGAGTCGTCGCGAGACAGAGAGATGCAGATCATGCAGGCAACAGCAAACGAACAGACGATCCGGAGTATTGTTCAGGAAGTTCTGACACAGCTAACCAGCCGCACTGGTGCCGCTCCGAAAGTGAACGGTTCAACCGGTCCCGATACTCGTTGGGGCGTATTCAGCACCGTCGACGAAGCCGTCGCCGCCGCTCAGAAGGGTTTCGAAAAACTCAGCCGAGCGTCGCTGGACGATCGTAAAACTGCTATCAATATTGTGAAGCAGATCTGCGATGAACAGGCGGATGAACTCGGTCGGCTTGAGTTCGAAGAAACGAAGATTGGTCGCCTCGAACACAAGATTGCCAAACTCAAGGCGATCAAAGGCGTGCCCGGTGTTGAGTTCCTGAAGACGGAAGCGATCAGCGGTTCACATGGTCTGATGATTACCGAATACGCTCCGTTCGGCGTCATCGGCGCAATTACCCCGGTGACACATTCACTGCCGACTCTGGCGGGCAACTTTGTTAACATGGTCGCTGCCGGCAACACAATCGTCTGCAACCCGCATCCCAGCGGAGCAAAGATTGCCTGCGAGGGTGTGCGACGTTTCAACAAAGCCATTTTCGCGGCGACCGGCCTCGAAAACCTCGTCAATATTATCGGAACACCAACGATTGAATCGGCTCAGGCTGTGTTTGATCATCGCGGTGTTAAATTGCTCGTGGTGACTGGCGGGCCAGCAGTGGCTCGAGCAGCTCTGCAGAGTCCCAAGCGAGCCATCGTGGCGGGTCCGGGGAATCCGCCGGTCGTTGTCGATGCCACCGCCGACATCGACAACGCAGCCAAGTCGATCGTCGCCGGAGCCGCCTTCGACAACAGTTTGCTGTGCATCAGCGAGAAGGAAGTCTTCGCGGTCAAAGAAATCTTCGATTCCTTGATGACGGCGGTTTCAAATCACGGCGGCTATCGACTCAACGCAGCTCAGGTTGCCGCGTTCACTGCCAAAGCGTTCGGGCCACCGAAAGAGCCGGGCGGGCATCATGTACTGAACCGGGATTACATCGGCAAAGATGCAGCGTGGCTGGCAGCTCAGATTGGCCTGAACATTCCATCCAGCACATTGATTCTGTACGGTGAAACGGACGAGTTCAACCCGTTCGTCACTGAAGAGCAGATGATGCCGTTCATCCCGTTCGTACGAACCAACTGCAGCGACCATGCGATCGCTCTGGCGAAGAAATACGAGCACGGCTTCGGCCACACGGCGATCATCCATTCTCGCGACGTCCACACGATCACCAAAATGGGCCGCGTGATGAATACAACATTGTTCGTGAAGAACGGTCCCTGCATGGCGGGGCTCGGTCTTGGCGGCGAAGGCTATCTGTCATTCAGCATCGCAACCCCCACCGGCGAAGGCGTGACGAGTCCTATGACGTTCACAAGGCAGCGACGATGTGTGATGGTGGATGACTTGAGGATCATTTAGTTTTCAGTGTTCAGTTTTCAGTGTTCAGTAAATCGCATTTTGGACACCGAACACGAACACTGTAATTTTCTTAACTGAACACTGAACACTCAAAACTGAACACTTCACCATGGCCTTTCAGTCGTTTGAGGACTTAGAAGTTTGGAAAAGGGCGTGCAATCTTGCGGTATTCACGTACGAGTCTTTGCGTGAGTCGCGAGATTTTGCACTTCGAGATCAAATGCAACGAGCCTCTGTGTCCATTGCATCGAATATCGCAGAGGGCTCAGAAAGATCTGAGAAGGAGTTTCTTCGATTTCTTTCAATTGCTCGAGGTTCTTCATCTGAGCTGAGAACTCAAGCTTACATCGCCTTCAGGATTAACACGATTGACAAACCACAAATGAACCACATTGTCGATGAAGCCAGGCAAATCAATCGAATGTTGATTGGACTTTCTCAGTCAATTCAGAAAAAACTGAACACTGAAAACTGAACACTGAAAACTCCCTTATGCAAACCGCCCGAGTCATCGGCCATGCGACAGCGACGCTGAAGCATCCATCGTTAAACGGATGGAAGCTCATCGTGCTGCAGCCTCTGGACATCAACAACGAACCGGATGAATTCCCTCAGATCGCCATCGACCCTCTGGGCGCTCGTCAGGGGGATTATGTTTTTTTTACAAGTGATACGAAATACATCCAGCAATTGACCGGCCGCAAGGATTCACCGCTGCGGTTTTCGGTGCAGGGGATTTTGGATGAACAACCAAGACCGATCAAAAAATCTGTCAGACGCAGAGAATGAAAGGGTGAGTGTTCAGTTTTCAGTGTTCAGTGTTCAGTAAAGCACAGGCTATCTGCGATTTACTGAACACTGAACACTGAACACTGAAAACTGAAAACTGAAAAATGACCATCAGCACAGCCTACATCGATCAGATCGTTCGCAACGTCATGCGGGAAATGCAAACCCGCACGACGTCGAGCGCTCCTGCTGCGCTGATGCAACCGATCGCCAGTAAAACGCCAGCCGAACAAACAATCAGCATCAGTAGTCGAGTCCTCAGTGAAAAGGTCCTTGTAACTGCAAATGCCGCAGGTCGAGCAATTTCACTGCAGCCGGGAACGGTGATTACTCCTTCCGGACGCGATTACATTCGAAAAAACGGCGTACGGCTTGCGAGTGAAGTCAGCAGTACAGGCTCCGCATCGCTGAGTGGAGTGTTCATTGCAGTCGGAACCCACGCGACGACATCCGCAGCTTCAGCGGCGGGATGGAAGGCACTGACTGCATCGACAGAATTCGATGCGGCAAGTCTTGCGTCACAACATACTGCCACGAGCATCGTCGCCTGCTGTGGCGGTGAGCCCTCGATTGTGGCGTGTATTCTGAATCGAAATCCTGCAGTACGAGCAGCCGTGATCACTCGTGCCACAAATCTGGTGACGCTGATCACGGTGATGAGTCCTCAAGTTGTCTGCCTGGACTCTTCCAGTTGGTCGTTTGGTGACATTCTGCGTCTGTTGCGATCACTCGCAGTGCCGCCATGCAGACCGGCTCAATGGAAAGAAATTTCCGCAGGGAGCACACGATGAGAATCATGGAATGTATCGGATCGGTCACGTTGTCTCATTGGCATCCATCACTTACCGGCGCGAGCTGGAAGCTGGCGGTTCCTTTGATGCACGCGGGATTGAATGGAGATGTATCGGGGCGGACAGAACCGGTCATTGTGTACGATGACATGGGAGCAGGAATCGGCAGTTTGATGGCCGTCACAGAAAGTGCCGACGCATCAACTCCGTTCTATCCCAACTCAAAACCGATTGATGCGTACTGTGCCGCGTTACTCGACACCGTATGCGTCGAGTAACCGCAGCGAGTTTTCAGTGTTCAGTTTTCAGTGTTCAGAAAACACAGGAACTGCGATTCACTGAAAACTGTAAACTGTAAACTTTTTTACGAAGTCAAAACTCGCTGCGGTTACTCGACGCATACGGTGTCGAGTAACGCGGCACAGTACGCATCAATCGGTTTTGAGTT
>JAYTAK010000844.1:0-7498 GCA_043737515.1 Candidatus Kuenenia sp.
CAACCAAAACCCTTTGTGCCATGTGTTATGCCTGTCCGTCCATCTCTTCGCTGTCTTTGCTGACACGTCTGCGCTCAATCCTCCGGACTTTGGCAGAACAATGGGGGCAGAACGATAAGAAGCGTTTGTCTGTGCGGTTTATTGTCCTGCCCTCATCGTTCTGCCATTCTCCGGGACAGTGATTTTGCGATCAGGAATTCCGGAAGGCAATTTCGCTTCGGTCTTTCCATCTTCCTGTCCGTTATTTTCCTGTAGCACCCGCGTCAATCTCGTCCAGCAGTCACCTGAAAATCTTCGCGGGACAACAAGAAATCAATCGTTAGTAGTACGGATCACACGGATGAATCGCAATCACGTCAACCGAAATGGGACGAGCACGCCATTTTTCGTTGAACCTTGGCGCGGGCTTCGCTCGCAACCGAATCTGCGGTGCCGCATCAATGTCTTCGCCGCCGTGTCTGGTGCGAGCCGACGGAACGGATTGCCTGCATAGGTCCGCCGCTCCGTCGGCGGACATCTGTCGCTTCGCGGAAATCTACTCAGGAAAACCACACTCCCAACATTTGCTGAACAGAGTTCATTCCGCAACTGGAGCCAAAAGCGGGGGTTCTTGCGCTCGATCTATACTCCACGCGGCCAGGACTGAGGGACTGTTGATTTAATCGTAGGGTGCGTGAAGCGGAGCGCAACGCGCCATTTGGGGAAAGCGTGAAAAACTGGTGTGTTTCGCTAGCGCTGCACACACCCTACATGAATCACTGAATCAACAGTTCGCTAGCCGCGGGTTGTGCATTCGGTCAGCACCGGCGGCTAGCGCCTTGCCGCTCACAAAACCGCAAATCTGACCGCGCGGAGTATAGTGCTGTGTTCGGAGTCCCGCTATGCTGTGCAGTGCCGGATTTTACTGACAGCAAAGCTTACAATGTTGCACCGTATCGTTTCGAGGACTGCTGCAGCCGAAAACAACATTGCTGACATGTTCGGTCAACTTGCGGCGGACAGGAATGTCCTTCCAGCGTCAAAAACTTTCCGGGGAAACTGACATGAGAATTTGTGCGATTGGAATGATGACCACGGCAGTCCTGTGCATGGCGCTGCCATTAAGCGGAGCCAGTGAACCCACGGTGATTGCCTCAGGGCATGGACCGCTGACGCCGAAACAGCCGCAAGCGGCAATCGGGGCCGACGGAAGTGTTCACGTTGTCTTCGGCGTGGGAGATGCCGTGCAATATGCGAGGTCAGCGAACGGCAGGACCTTTGAGAAACCGAAGCTCGCGTTTCGCGTGCCCAACATGCCACTCGGAATGCGGCGTGGTCCTCGAGTCACGATTGCCAAAGATGTGATTGTGGTGACGGCCATTGGAGGCAAGGTCGGCAAAGGTCGCGATGGCGATGTCTTGTCGTGGCGATCGGCCGATAACGGGACCACATGGCAAGGGCCAGTGCGCGTCAACGACACCGCCGATTCGGCGCGCGAAGGATTGCACGCGATGGCGTCCGGCGAAGACGGCTCTGTCTGGTGTGTGTGGCTGGATTTGCGCGACAAAAAGTCCGAGGTCTATGCGGCGCGATCCATTGACAGCGGCACAACCTGGGGACCGAATCTCTGCGTCTATCGTTCACCGGATGGCAGTGTCTGCGAATGTTGTCATCCGTCGGTTGCTGTCGGAAAAAGTGGCGTACATATCATGTTTCGTAATTCACTGGCCGGCAATCGGGACATGTACATCACGTCGTCTGCGGACGATGGCAAGTCGTTTGCACCGGCATCGAAGCTTGGGCACGGAGCATGGTCTCTCGATGCCTGCCCGATGGACGGCGGGATGCTGGCCACCACTCCAGCCGGCTCGATGCAAACAGTCTGGCGTCGCGACGGAAACGTTTACGCGGCGATGGCAACCGACGATCCTGAAGAGGACCTCGGACAAGGGCAGCAACCGTGGATCGCAGCGAATAAACAGGGTTCGTTCATCGTCTGGACATCCGGGCGTGAGGGCGATCTGATGCTCCTGCAGCCCGGCTCAAGAGTTCCGAAGACACTGGCCCGCGACGCGCGTGATCCCATGGTTGTCGCATCTGCGAATGGCAAGGGAGCTATCGTCAGTTGCTGGGAGTCAAAGAAAGGGGCAAACACTCAGGTCGTAGTGCAGAGTATAGACACTGTCGAATGAGCATGGCGAACTCAATCACTACGAGGGGGTTAAAATGAACGACTCGGAACTGTACTGCAGGTATCCTTTATGCTCCGCGCGGTCAGATTTGAGGTTTTGTGAGCGGCAAGGCGCTGACCGCCAGTGCTGACCGAATCCACCACCCGCGGCTAGCGGGCTGTTGATCTAAAGTGGGAGACGCTTCCAGCTTGTCAATGCTTTACGAAACACCAGGTGTTTTCTTCAATCGATGCCAGGCTGGAAGCCTGGCCCACATGAGATTCAGTTTCTCAGGCTTTCCCAAAACGGTGCGTTGCGCTCCGCTTCACGCACCCTACGATTAAATCAAGAGCCCGCCAGCGCCTTGCGGCTCACTCAACACTACGTCCCTCAGTCCTGGCCGCGCGAAGTTTATGGCACCGTTTCAGGTTCGACCCGCCACAGCCGCTGTGATTTGCCCTCACTGTTGAGCAGCAGCGACTTGCCGTCGGCGGTAAAACAAACGGACTCACCCTGTTTACGTGTCGGCAAAGTCAGCGCAGTGATCGATTCGCTGCTCGCATCGGCCCACGATTTTTTCTCGGGGTCATCGCGAGTCAGCATCACACCGCTGAACATGTTGACGATCACCATCCGGCGACCATCCGAGGAAATGTCCATCGCCGTTGCGTACGGAACACCCAGCGAGACAACACGTTCGGCTGTCAGAGATTCCCTGCCCGCCGTGATCGTCAACGGCATTGAGTACAACGCACTGTTTAAGGGTTCGGTTTTTGTGACGATCAGAATTGTGCGTGACAGAGTATCGACAGCCAGACTCTCACAGTCATGCGAACCATCGGGGAACTGGAATTCAATTGTGCGGACAACATCGATCGTTGACTCTGACGTCCCCTGCTTTGGACTGGTCTCAGCGGGCTTTGGCTCTTTCAATAGCAAAAGTTGACAGCGCGGCGACTTTGTTCCTCGCACACGCTGGTTGTCGCCGATGTCGCCCACCAGTAACCAGCGTTCGTTATCCAGTTCGAATGAACACATATCTTCCCAGTCCGTGGCTGTGACGTCTTTGACATTCACGATGCCCTGTGTTGTGCCGTTCAATCCGACCAGAAACAGACGTGGCACATCGCCGGAATCATTGTGCATCCAGATTGCGTCGTTCGTCGTGCGACAGACTGCCAGCCCACTGGCTTCTGTAATCAAGGGATCCTGCACGATGCAGACTTCTTTGGCGGTTCCGGCAGCTTCATCGCCGATCACCGCAGCGGAACGGCATGCGATGACCAACGCCATGCCAAACCCAATCACCAGCACCGCGTGGATTCCTCGTTCCGGGGATCGAGCCAGCATCGTTAAAACTGCTCGGACCAGCCGAGAAAGTTGGCCACCATTGTCTCTATACTTCATGTGCGTCATATTCATCCCGTTTAGCCGCAAGTTGCGGGAACGACGTTCCAACCGCGAATTCCAGCGATATTCATCCCGTGGAGAGGTTACCAGTATTGCCTATTCCTCGCACGCAGTGGCGAAAATGGAAATCGGTGTCAAACTGTGGCAGGCAAGCTGATCACCGGTCTTGACCGCATTTCAGAACACATGAACAATCCGGGGTTCTCCGGCGATCAGGGCGAAGTATGTTGGAGTTGTCAGTTTTCCCCGTCAAAATGGGCAACGATTCCTATCCACCAACCCGAGTGTATAAAATCGCCCTCGGCGATCACTCAAACAGCATACTGCCGACTCTTTGAATTACAACGGACGATTTCATGACAGAACCTGTTCCAACCGACGAAAACCTTAAAAAAGTCCGCGAACGCGTGATGCAGTTGGCACGCGAGATCGAGCAGATGTCCGGTCAGGAACTGCCGCCTCCTGTCTACTTTCAGGAATTCCTGACGCGTGTTGTCACGGCAGTCGGGGCGCGCGCGGGTGTCGTGTGGTTGCTGGAAGACTCCGGCCGACTGAATCTGGTTGCTCAGTTGAACCTGGAACACACCGGACTGCGTGAAACTCCCGGCGCACTGGGACTCAATGAAAAGCTGCTCATCGATGTGATGCAGACGGGCGAAGCTCGCACGCTGACTCACGGCGGAGAAGCGAAACTTCCGACCGAACATGTGCTGGTCCTTTCGGCCCTGCATAAAGAAAAAAAATGCGTCGGCGTTGTCGAATTGTTTCAGCGTCCGGATGTTCCGCTCAAGGCACAGTCGGGATACATGCAGTTTCTGGAACAGATGTGCGGATACGCTTCACGTTTTCTGGAAGGCCGACGACGCAATCCGGAAGCTTCTGCCGACCTCAAGAATCAGTTCTGGACCGACTTTGAACAATTCTCGCTGCGTCTGCAGCGTTCATTGCAGGAGCAGGAAGTCGCCGACGCTGCTGCCAGTGACATTCGCGCGCTGCTCGGCTGTGATCGCGTCAGTGTGGCGATTCGCAAGGGACGCAGTTTTCAGATCCGCGCTGTGAGCGGGCAAAGCAGCGTCAACGCGCGAGCGAACCTGATCGTCGCCATGCGAAAGCTGTCTCGGCGAGTGATCGAGATGGGCGAGACACTGGTCTACACAGGCCGAGTCGAAGGGCTTGCGCCACAGGTCGAAGAGCCATTGGCGGCGTTCGTGCAGGAGAGCGGTTCCCGCATGGTCATGCTGGTGCCGATGTTCGAAAACGAGGCCATGGTTCGCAAGCAGGGCGAAGAAGAAGACCGCGAACGCCGCAAGAAGCGACCAAAAGCCACGGGCTGTCTGGTGATCGAACAGATCGCCGAATCGGAACCGTTGCCGCAGTTGGAGCAGCGTGCCGAACTGGTCGCCGATCATGTGGGTGCCGCATTATGGAATGCTCGGCAGCACGGGCGCATTTTCGGGCTCAGTCTGTGGAAACTGATGGGCAAGACGATGGAGTGGTTTCGCGGGCGAAAGCTGGCGATCACCACTGCCGTGTTGATGGGGATCGCCGCACTGGTGGCCTTTATGTGGATGTACAAACTGGAATATCCCGTCGAAGCCGAAGGCAAGTGGATGCCGGTCGAACAGCACGCGGTGTTTGCGCCGTATGACGGCCTGATCACCCGCAAAGGAATTCAAATCCCTCCGGACAACCTGGTTGAAAAAGATAAGACCGTTCTGATCGTACTCCAGAACGATGAATTGGATGGCCAGATCGAGGAAGCAAAGGCTACCATTGAAAAATGGAAGAACACGCTGGTCTCGAAAGACAATGAAATCCTCACTGCAAGAATACATCTGGGGAGAGCAGAAGTCGAGCAGAAGGGCACTGCGGAAGCGACTGTGAAACGACTGGAAGTGGAAAAGCAGCGAATCGAGGGCGACCAAGCGATTGCCAGGCAGCAACTCATTCAGCTTCAGAAACGCAAGGACGAAAAACTGACGATTTTGGCTAAGGCTACCGGACGAATTCCGGACTTTCAGTTGCGACAGTTACTCGAAGATCGTCCGGTCCGGGCTGGCGATCATCTGTTCGACATCATGAACGATGGCGAAGGCAGTAAGTGGCAAATGGAATTGCTGGTCGAAGAAAAACGCATGGGGCACCTGCTGAGGGCGATGCGGGAACAGGTTGCGGCCGGAAAATCTCCTCCCGAACTTAAAGGAGAATTCAAGCTGGCGTCGCAGCCGGAAAAAGAATTCACCTGCCATCTCACGAAAGTCGCGACTCGTTCAACGACAGATACGGAACTGGGAACGGTGTTTGAATTGACGGTAGTAGCAGACGACGGACAGGAACTTCCACTACAGCGGATTGGTGTCGAAGTGACCGTGCATTTGTATTGCGGTGAAACGTCGCTGGCCTACTGGTGCTTTGGTGATGTGGTTGAGTTCTTCCATAAGTATACCTGGTTTTAAGTTTTCCTGCCGTAACGTGGTTCTGTGTTCAACATGCTGGCGCGCCGACTGACACAATCCGGGATCGAACAGTTCGCTGCGTTTCTGGCGTCACTGCGTGATCATCCGGCGGCAGACGCTCCACTGGATCTGCTCACCGAAGCCGGAACGTCAGAATCGATCGAGGTGGAAATTGAAGCGGAAGTGCGGCGGTTTCGGTCTCGCCTGGAAGTTGCCGAACATCTGAGTCGCCTGTTACGGATCGACTCATCCACCCTGCGCACCGATGCGGGATTCTGGTGCTGGCTGGCGTTGTACTGGTTTGAATCCCTGTGCCCGGTCGTGCGGGATCGCTGGAATCCCGGCGATCGCTATCGCTGGCTGGCCGATCTGGAAGATCCGCGTAAGACCTGCCGTCATGTTCTGGCTGGTCCTTTTCAGATCTATCGGGCTCACCGTGATGATCCCCGACGAGCCATGGCGTTGCTGTGCGGACCGCCGACCAGGCCCGGCTCGCTGGTGCCTTTGATTGCGTCACGTCCATCGCTCGTCACCTGCAACGCCGTCGTCGGAGTTGCCACGCGCCTGTACTACGACGCAGCCAATGGCCGCAATCGGCCCGGCCTGCAGGCCAAAAGCCCCGGAAGTCCGCGCCGATTTGCGGATGTCCTGAGTCAGCTTGACCTGACCTGGGATCTGCATTCGCTGTCGATCGATCAGTTGCTCGCGCTGCTGCCGGCGGAGTTCGACCAGTTTCATCGCTCGAATCCCAAGCACCAGCGCCCGCTGATTGATTAGACACGGCTCGACCTAAAAATCGCTACGATCGCTGTGTTGCGCATGTGCGTTTCAGGTTTTTCCGGACGCGCGGCGACGTCCGGACGCCGTTGGAACTAGTTTTCAGCGGAGGATTACCTGCTATGGAAAACACGTTTCGACTGCTGTCCGGAATTGTGTTTGTCGTTGTTGCTGTGTCAGTCATCGCGCTGCGTTCAGACGAGGGACCGCCGCCGACGGATTCATGGTTTCAAAAGGCCGTGCTGGAAAGCTCAAAACCCGTCGTCGTGAAGTTCGGTGCCGAATGGTGCGGACCGTGCCGCAGCATGGATGAAGCCATCAAAGAGCTGCGTCCAAAACTTGGCAGCCAGGTGGGATTCTTCATCGTGAATATCGATCAGAAGCCGGAATTGTTTCGACACTATCGATCGGGCTCGGGCATTCCTCAGGTCATGATCTTTGAAAAAGGCAAAGTCGTCGCCAGCCAGCGCGGCTTTGGCAGTAGCGCGCAACTGGAATCGTGGATCGATCAGAATATCTGAGGATTTGGCAACGATTCGCAGGCCCGCAGTCTGCCCAACGTTCAGGTCTCCGGCGGAAAGTGAACTCTTCAAATGAACGTTGAAACAAAATCGCTCAGTTGCCGAAACTGCGGCGGCGTCCTGAAGTGTGCCGAAAATCACGCATCGTACCGATGCGAATACTGCCACTCAGTCGCGGTGATCT
>JAYTAK010000845.1:0-3283 GCA_043737515.1 Candidatus Kuenenia sp.
CGGCCATCACGGCATGTGTGCTCGGAAAACTGTTACTTACGCCGACATCCGACAAATACGGCACAATCGACGGTCGCTCGCGCTGGACAAAGTGTTTCAATAACATTGACGTGGCATACCCGCCAATGACTGTCAGCAGAAAGAACAGCAGCGTCCTGCGTCCCAGCTCAACAACGGCAAACACAGCGAAGCTGACCGTTGTCGTGATCAGCACCGCATATCCGCCGAGTGCCGTAAAATCCCGCATGGCTTCCTGAATGAATGGCGGACCAATCACGCATCCTGCATTTTGTGGATCGCGCAGTGCTTTGACAACGCGGTGATCCAGATCGTTTTCAGGAGCATGAGCTTGTGAATCAGCGACTTCGAAAACGATCCATGCCGCCGCTACAAGGCACAATGCGATGGGCAGGACTCGAAGATGTGGTGGGTAGGCCATGGATGAGGAATCAATACGTTTTCGTGTTCAATCGCGGGCAGGCTTACGGCGTTGACGCAGCTCAATCAGACGCTGACGAAACTCTGATTCCTTTCCTCGATCCACTGGATGATAGTACTGTCGATCGACGCCGAGGTAATCCTGATTCACCCAGCCGTCGGCGGAATCGTGAGCGTACTCATACCCGACTCCGTGTCCCAGTCGTTCAGAACCCGCATAGTGTCCGTCGCGCAGATGCATGGGGACCGGGACGAGTGTATTCTGTCGCACGTCAGCAATTGCTGCATCAATCGCGGCGTACGATGCGTTCGACTTCGGAGCGCAGGCCAGATACGTGGTGGCCTGAGCCAGATTGATGCGGCATTCGGGCATGCCGATATTCTCGGTGGCCTGCCATGCAGCCGTGGCGATGGGCAAACCCATCGGGTCGGCGTTTCCGATGTCTTCGGATGCGGCGATCACCAGGCGTCGGGCGATGAATCGCGGATCTTCGCCGGACTCCAGCAGTCGAGCGAGCCAGTACAGTGCGGCGTCCGGATCGCTGCCCCGGATACTCTTGATGAACGCGCTGGCAACGTCGTAGTGATCGTCGCCGGACGGATCGAAACGCAGGACGCGCCGCTGCATGGATTCTTCTGCGACTGCGGTGTCCACGATTCTGGTCGTGCGAGAAACGGACAGCACGGCGATGTCCAGGGCCGTGAGTGCGCGGCGACCGTCGCCGTCGGACAACGTCGCGATGAAGTCGAGTGCCTCCGGATGGACCACTACCTCGTGTCCCGCGAGGCCGCGTTTCCTGTCGTCCAGCGCGCGC
The DNA here is from genome assembly GCA_043737515.1 of Candidatus Kuenenia sp. GTDB lineage: Bacteria > Planctomycetota > Planctomycetia > Planctomycetales > Planctomycetaceae > SXXK01. The sequence goes on from JAYTAK010000845.1 coordinate 1,254, forward strand.
TGCATCAAAGAGATCAGATCCGGTTTTTCCAGTTCCTTGAATTCGAAGACCTGACTGCGGCTGATGAGCGGTGCAACGAGAGAGAAAAATGGATTGGCGGTCGTGGCACCGATGAGTGAAATCGTACCGCTCTCCACGTCCGGCAGCAGGATATCCTGCTGACTGCGACTGAAGCGATGCAGTTCGTCGATAAAGACGACTGTCTGCGTTCCATCAGCGGCCAGACGATCGGCTGCGGCCTGCAGGACTTCGCGGACCTCTCGCACTCCGGATGTGGTGGCATTCAGACGTTCAAAGTGGCGACGAGTCTGTTTGGCGATGAGTTCGGCGAGCGTTGTTTTTCCGGTGCCGGGTGGTCCATAGAAAATCATGGAACCGATGCGGTCCGCGTCCAGCATGCGGCGCAGCAGTTTTCCGTCGGCCAGGATATGTTGCTGGCCGGCGAACTCAGACAGCACGACCGGCCGCATTCTCGCCGCGAGCGGCCTGGCACTGTCGCGATTTTGCTGTTCCGCTGCCGCAAAAAGGTTCATAGCCAACTCTCATCTGGTTTGACGCTGTCGATGGACGGTGTATTCATAGTATACTGGCGATCCGCAGTCGTTCTTACCGGTCCGGCGGACTGATTCTGTTTGTTTTTCTGATGAACGGCAACAAAATCAGTGGCGGGGTCGGCGGATTGGAGGCAGAATCACGACTGCTTTGAAGTCGGCGTGCGTTCGTGACGGGCTGATGGTCTCGGAATTAAGCCAACGGAGCCGGAAAGATTTTCCGGATATGATCAATGGTCGCCGTATTGCATCCAACTGGACCGGGGGCGCAAATCGTGATTGATCGAGCGGTGGTGCTCGTCGGTCGCAGTGCCGACTGTGATGTGATCATCGATTTCAGTTCGAAGATCTCCCGCATGCACTGTGTGTTCGTCCAGGTCGATGCGGACTACTACGTTCGCGATCTGGGCAGCATGAACGGCGTGCGGGTGAATGGTGAACGGGTGGAAAAAACGCTCAAACTGACACAGGGTGCGGAAGTCGCGATCGGGGATGTGATGTTTCAGTTTCACGCCAACGTGCAGCCCGCGCCGCGTGTGGCAGTCCGCACACACGGCGGCGCGAAGGGAATTCCGGCGCTGGCGGATGAGTCCTTGCCGATTCTGGATGCCGAAATCATCGACGAAGAAGTTTTCGACGCTGAAATCATCGACGCGCTGGTGTTTGAGGATGCAGACTTCGTTGATGATGCCCAGGTCGTTGATGTTATTCAGGACGTGGAAATGATTGGGGATGTGGAAGTGATTGATGACCTCGTGGAGGTGGTGGATTTCGTGGAGGAGATCGAGGTCATTGAGGACGCTGAAGTCATCGAAATCGAAGATGTGGAAATCGTCGCTGAAGAACCCCGTCGCCCGCGCAGACCGCCGCGGCTGCGATAGCAGCAGTCGGCGTGCGGTGATTACCAACGTACCAGAGGCCGCACTGAATCCGCGTGCGACGTATCTCGACTATGCGATGCGTGGCGAAAGTGAAAACCGCAACAAGGAACTGAAGTGTGATCTTTGTGCGGATCGCCTGAGCGATCATCGCTTCATGGCACCTTCGGATTCATCGACTGACGCCTCAGACAAACTGCGCGTCGATGCTGCGGCATCGAACACGGGTAGCCCTGCGCGACTCCACGATGAGAGCGATGCCACACGACGTCGTCGCCACAATGCACGACATCAACGCAAGCGTCCTGGCGAAGCTCATCCACGGACGTGGCGGATGCTGGTGACGAAAGTCGATGCGCGGATCATCGTGAGTGCTCGTCGCGTCCGAGTTCTTTTGTCTGCAAGTTGGCCGAATGTGCCCTACCTCCGCCGCGCTGCGGTGGCTGTGGCGAACTTCGTGCCTCATTGACGCCATGACAACTCGACTCTTCCTGTCCCCGAATTCTGACTCGGGGGTAGGGGACCTTGTGCGCTGACTGCCCAATTCTGCAATTCCAACACCAAAACCAGCACGTAACCTGCCATACTCGACTTCGCAATT
>JAYTAK010000846.1:0-3282 GCA_043737515.1 Candidatus Kuenenia sp.
GAAACGCCCCTCCACATGGAAGGAAGTCTGGGCAAGCCAGCACCAAATTACGCTGACTTCCGCTCTGGTGACCTGACAACTGTGAATTGCGGCACTAGGGCCGCAATCATCAAAGAGGTCAGATCCGGGGCAGACCCCTTTTCAAACAAGACATCGAGAGATGGACCAATGGAATTCCCTCGTCACACGTTGAACCGTCGCACGCTGCTCAAAGCCGCAGGCGTTGCCGTCGCGCTTCCGATGCTCGAAGCCATGAGTCCAGCTTTCGGAAAAAACCAATCCGACCCGCCACGGCGGATGATGTTCATCTGCAATTCACTGGGATTGCATGGCCCTTCATTCTTTCCAGCAAAAGCCGGCGAGGATTATCCTGCCACGAAATATCTCGATCTGCTTGCGAACCACCGAAAGGAATACACCGTTTTTTCCGGGCTCTCGCACCCTGACCAGAACGGGCTCGACGGCCATTCTTCGCAAATGACTTTTCTGACCGCAGCACCGAATCCTGGACTCGGCGGTTTTCGCAATTCGATTTCCATCGACCAATTCGCCCGGCGTAAGCTGGGACAAGCCACCCGCTTCCCATCGCTGGTGCTGAGCACGCATGGCAACGGGCAGAAGTCAACGGGCAGAAGTCAACGGGGACACAGCAGTAATCTTGACGGTTTGGCTTGAGGTGGTGATATGAGCCAGCGACTGAGTCCTGTGATTCGTTGATTTGCTTTGAAAAGGTGGCTGGTCATGGCATGACAGGCCCGGGCGGAAGGACTTGCGGCGGATGAAATTGCATGAACGGCTGTGCCGAGTTTTCGGTGTTCAGTTTTCGGTGTTCAGTTTTCGGTGAATCCCAATAGGTCAGTCCCTTGATCCTGAGGTCGCGAACGGATGTTGTGGCGGAGTGGGATGATTCTGAAGTGGCTCGGCTTTGGCGGAGACGATTGAAGGGAGCGATTTCAGGTCGGCTCAGAGGCGGTGTTGCGATCTGCGGGTGATGTTCTCAGTTGGTAGTGCTCAGTGTTGTGTCGATGCAGACATGACCGATGATGACGCGGGCGATGTTTAGATTTCGCACCGTCCCGTCGTTCCGCTGGGAGACCAGCCACGACAGGAGTCCCGTGTCGGGGACACGGGCTACAATGGTGGCCGTCATCCCGAAAGCTGAATGTCGCATTCGACGTAAGTGCTGAATCCTCTGTCAGTTACCGTTGTCTCCCGCTTCATCCTTTGGTTGAGACGTAAGACGCTTCAGCCCTGCGTCGCTGGCGTTTGGCGTTAATGTCGCTTTTGAGCGCGTGCTGTGTATGCACTCATCGAGAATCTCACCGCGTCGTCGCCAGCGGCTCATTCCCGATGCGGAGCATTGGGGCGGAATGGGTTGAATCGGCATGACAAGCGTTTACCCTGTGCGTCTTTCTCTGTTTTCTTCTGCGTAATTGACCGCGATTGGCGGTGGGGTGAGATTGATGGACGCGACGATTGTTCTGCTTCCGGGTGACGGTATCGGGCCGGAGATTGTTTCCCAGGCTCGGCGAGTTCTGGATGTTGTGGCTCAGCGATTCGGGCACTCGTTCAACATGCCGGAACATGCAATCGGCGGAATTGCCATTGATGGGTCTGGTGATCCGCTTCCCGAAGCCACGCTGACCGCGTGCCGAAATTCGACGGCCGTGCTGCTGGGAGCAGTGGGCGGGCCGAAGTGGGATGATCCGAACGCAAAAACACGTCCGGAAGCCGGCCTGCTGCGGATTCGCAAGGAACTGGGATTGTTCGCCAATCTTCGCCCGACGAAGACATGGGACGAATTGCTTGATGCATCTCCTCTGAAGCGCGAAATAGTCGCGGGCACCGACATTTTGTTTGTGCGCGAACTGACCGGTGGCATCTATTTCGGTGAATCCGGTCGTCGGCCGCATCCATCGGGCGAAGAAGCGTGGAATACGATGATCTATTCCACCGGCGAGATCGAGCGTGTCGTACGCGTGGCTGCTGACGCGGCTCGGAAGCGGCGCGGCAAGCTGACGATGGTCGATAAAGCGAACGTTCTCGAATCGTCGCGACTGTGGCGTCAAGTTTCCGAGCGGCTGATCCGGACCGAATATCCGGACCTGGCCTACAACGTCGTCCTCGTCGATGCGATGGCCATGCACCTGATTTCCAAACCGCGTGAATTCGATGTCGTCGTGACGGAGAATCTGTTCGGTGATATTCTGACGGACGAAGCGTCGATGCTGCCAGGTTCGCTCGGCCTGCTGCCGTCCGCGTCTATCGGATCCAGCGGCCCGGGGCTGTTTGAGCCTATTCATGGTTCAGCGCCGGACATCGCGGGGAAAAACGTGGCCAATCCTCTGGCGACAATTCTGGCTGTCGCTATGTTGCTGCGTCATTCGATGAGCACGAACGCGGAGGCCGATGCGATCGAAGACGCCGTGAGCCGTGTCCTGAAGTCCGGCCTGCGCACAAAGGATATTGCAGGCAGCGGGGCGTCGGTCAGTACCACCGCAATGGGTGACGCGGTTGTGAAGACACTGATTGGATGACAAGCCCGAAATCTGTTTTTCAAGCTATACTGAAAAGATCCTCCGATGTCGCAGACGCCGATAATTGATGACACGTTCGCGGAAGCATTCCCCATGTCGGCCACCCGCGTCATTATTACGGCGCTGGATGCGGAACTCGTATCGGCGGCGGCCCTGGAATTCTGCGGCAATGCGTCGAGCGTGATCGGATGCGATACGGAAGCAGGTGTCGAACGCATGCTGAATGCCGACGAAACACCGGATGGTCGTCCGGGAGTTTCCATTCTGGCATTTGGATTCAGGACGAAGTCACTCCAGGCGGCCGTCGTTAGTCGCATCGGCCAGAATGTACTGACCTGCCCCACGACGGCGTGCTACTGCGGTTTGCCTGCGGAATCAAAAGATCAACAGATTCGCGTCGGTGGTCAACTGCGTTACTTTGGCGACGGATTTCAAATCAGCAAGAAGCTGGGCAGTCGACGATTCTGGCGGTTGCCGGTGATGGACGGGGAATTCCTGTGCGAAGATTTCTTCGGGACGGTCAAAGGCATCGGGGGCGGCAATCTGATTTTCTGCGGCGTTTCGCAGTTGACGACTCTCAACGCCGCTCGGGCTGCTGCTGCTGCCATTCGCCGCATTCCCGATGTGATCATGCCGTTTCCCGCAGGAATTGTGCGGAGCGGTTCCAAAGTCGGATCCAGGTATCCGCAGCTCAAGGCAAGCACAAACGACAAGTTTTGCCCGACGCTTGTCGGGCAGACGGAAA
>JAYTAK010000847.1:0-17205 GCA_043737515.1 Candidatus Kuenenia sp.
GCTGCCGCAGTCCAAGGAATCTTATCTCAAGGCCTCCTCGGCATCCAACAGTTCCTCCGTGCCGCGGGCGTGATCAGGAATGCGAGTCGGCGGAGCGACATCGCCTACGTAGCTCAGTCGCTCCGCCGACTGAGATTCTCCAGGAACAACGTGCTGACGGCATCACGGCTGATTTACGGTAACCGCGATGTGGCGTTGATTTCGGATTGTTGCGGACCTCACACATTTGCCGCAGTCGCAGTGTGCCGGTCATCTTCGAACGACACTGGATGGCTCGCCATAGTGGCGATCCTGTAGCACGCGCTGGAGGAAATGATGACAAGCTGGAAGCTTATCCCACTTTGAATCAACAGTCCGTTAGCGCATGGCGGCGATCTTGGCTGCGATGAACGTCAGATGGTGCGGGATGTGGCGAGTGATGCGTTCCAGCAGAGTCTCCAGCGTGAGGGGACCGGCTTCGGAATGGACACCGGTCCGCTGGAAGTCCTCGACATCCGTATTCCTCAAGATGACGGCCATCTGACGCCGCACGACGGAGATCAATTCCAGTTCGTCATGGACACTGCGTTTGTCATAATGCAGTCCGGCGGCAAAGACGTCCGGGTCGCCTCCGAACATTGTCGGATTGTCTTCGACGAGCACACGCTTCATACGATCCGCGTAAACGGGTTCAAAGTCGGCGATGTGACACACGACCTGGCGAATCGACCATTTGCCCGGCACCGGAGTCTGATCAAATTGATCCTCCCCTACGCCCGCGACGGCGGTCTTGAGCAGATCGGGACCCTTTTCGTATTGGTTGAGGAGTTCGTCCAGAGTCATGATTTTCCTTTGTCGCGGTGCTTTTGCGTGACGCGATGAGCATTCTCGCCCTCGACCGCGACCACGGGTGAAACGATTGAATAAGAACCCCTGAATCAGTTGCAGGCGAATGACAAGTACCATGCACTTTGACTGAGCAAACTGGGCTGATTGCGTGGCGTTCGATTGAGTTGCTCATTTTGAAGTTCCGGGAGTCATGCCATGCGTGAATCGGCGGGAGATTTTTGCGGGTGATGAGATTCAGGTGTTTCATCTGATCAATCGTTGCGTTCGCAGGACGCTTTTTGTTCTGGACGGATGGCAAGACGGGCTGCGGTTTCTCGCATTGGAAAGAATGGATTGGAGATCGTCTGGAATTGCTGGCCGGGATTTTTGCGGTTGATGTCATGGGATTTGCCGGACTCAGCAATCACCTGCATCTGGTCGCTGGGTGGCACAGCCTGAACTGGCTGTGTTGCGCAGCAACAGGAAGCTCAGGCGTGAACGTCGAATTGTCATGGCACGTGGGCTTTCAGAAGAAAGTCCTCAGCGGAGCTTCTTGTGCCTGCGGCACACTCCCACTGCGTGGAACTGCCAATTGGCATAGACTCAAGGCGAGCGGGGGATGTCAATCCCCTGATGTCTGGTTCAAGTGCCGAAAATGGTTCAACGACAAATCATACTCCGCGCGGCCAGGACTGAGGGACGTGTTGTTGAGTGAGCCGCAAGGCGTTAGCGGCGGGTTGTGCATTCGGTCAGCACCAGCGGCTAGCGCCTTGCCTATCACAAAACCTCAAATCTGACCGCGCGGAGTATAAGTGCGTGTCACACATTGATCGCCATGAATGCGATTCATCCTGAAAGGATTGCAGAAATTAGCCGGTGGTCGCGGACAGGCGCACCACCGGTAAAGAAAGCGTGGTGCCACGCATTCTGAAGGGATGCCCGGGATGTGAAACCGCATATGCCCTCCATCGCTGTCAATGGTCGAAGTTCGTCTGAGGCGAAGGCCTGATGTTACTGCTTGGGGACGAACGTGTCCGCGACAATGGTCCTCGTGTCAATAAAACTTTACAAACTTTGCAAATTACCCATTTTAACATTGCAAGGACTGTTCAATAATCGTCACAATCGTCACAACCGATCCATTCGGAATGGGCAAATTCAGAGGGAATTTGTTTCAGAACCGTGTTTTCCGGCAAGTTGAGGAGATTGAGAGATGCGTATTTTCAGTGATTTGTGGAATGATGAGAACGGCGTCATCTTGTCCGCCGAAGCGGTGGTGCTGGGCACTGTAGGAGTCGTCGGACTGACGACTGGCCTGAGCATGGTGTCCAAGTCAGTGAATGGTGAACTCCAGGATCTGGCGTTTGCGATTCGCAGCCTGGACCAGAGCTACGAAATCCCGGCTCAGAACGGCTGCGGAGCTTACACAGCGGGGTCATGTTTCAAGCAGGAACCTGTCGAAGAGTCACTCGCTATTCTGTGCGACATTGCACGCAAAGCTGACAAGGAAGAGGCATCCAAGGCCGATCGCCTCAAGAAGCAGGTTGAGAAGAAGGACGCTGAACGCAAGAAGAACAAAAACAAGAAGGAGAAGGAACTCTAATCAGCAATTGATGCAGACGCTGCGGACACTCTCACCGCCACTCTCTCAAACTCCCTCTCAAAGCATTGTCCATCTCAGACAATGCGAACCAACTGTAAAGGCTCGTCGGTTTCCCTCCCGACGAGCCTTTTTTGTTTTATGCTCCGCGCATGAGTGAGACCATTGGCGAGCGGCATGCGTCGGCTTGCCGGTACAAAAACGAGATACCGGAGGGCTCACGCCGCTCCGCTCAACGGACTCATTTCCGGCCGCGTGGAGTATATTCGCCGGGCCGGAAGCGTCAGAACGATTAACGTGCCGAGGAGAATTCAATCCAGCCGAATCGTTCCGGGGTATGGAAGCTGCCTTTAAGCGGCGGCGAAAATGCGAGAAACGCATTGTCGGAACGATCGTGCCGGAAGAGATTGATTTTCCACCGTGTTCCTGCCTGCGGTGCTGATTCGCTCAAGGCAGTCAGCGGAATGCGAACTTCGACGCGCCAGATTTTTGCATCGTCATCGATCACAACGGCCGACTCTGCATTCGCCGTCCAGCCAAAATCTTTCTTCGGCAGATCGAGTTTCAGGTCCAGCGATTCTCCAGACGGAGCCCACTCAAATTCCGTATAGCGATTGATCTGGTCCGGTTCCGATCCGATGAATGCTTCCACCACGTCGTAGTCCCACAGGCCGAGTCGCTCCTGTTTCGCTGGCGGCGACCAGATGCTGAGTTCCCGGTATGGGCATTCATAGCTCAGATACAGAAACTTGTCAGACCACAGCAGCCGCACGGGTGTGCTGAGTTCTGGTCTGGAAATGCTGTCGACTGATTGATACTCCAGCCGTACCGGGACAGCTTCCGTCCATTCAGGTTCGTCGAGTTTCCCGTCTGGCACAAAGTCGCGATCGATGTGCTCTGCATAAACGGTCGGCAACGGAATCGATCGGGCAAACATGCGGTGAGCATTGTCAAAGTAGATTTTCCGACAGGCTTCCGGTGAAAGCTGGATACTGTTGATGAGCCAGTTTCCCTGGATTGGCGTCATGTGCGCCCAGTCGCGGTCATCAGTTTCCATCCAGCGCCAGCATTTCATAAAGAACTCAACGCCGTCGTCGTCGGTTGGATTCTCTGCATCTCCGCCCGAGCCCAGGATCAGTTTGTTGTAGACCATGAAATCCGTCGCAAACAGAATTCGGTCCTGGTACTTTTCGAACAGTTTTCGTACGCGAGCCGGATCATGACGCCCCAGTTCAGGAATTCTGGCGGCCATGTCGGCGTACATGTTGGGATAGCGTTCGAGTGATTGCTCAACCCAATCGAGATCTTCCGGGTTGTTCGCGAAGTGAACACAGACGAACGTGGTTTTCGGGTGCCGTTCGATGACGCGGTTCAGTGCGTCCAGGAGTTCCATCCGCGGCGGATGTTTTTCGGAGTCTCCAAACCACCAGCTGCGGTGATCTTTCAATTCCGTCCAGCGTTCGTTCGCATCATCGTATGGCAGCCAAAACGCCTTCGGATCACCGACGTGAATCGAAACCGGCATTCCCAGTTCTCCGCAGCGCTGCCAGACGGGATCGAGTTTCTCGTCGTCGATCCGAATCAGCTTGCCGCTGCCGTCCTTCAGAAACAGACCAAGCCGTTTGAATTCCTTGAGTCCCGCAGCACCGAGTCGATGTCCCTCATTGATTTGCTCGACCGCTCGTTCGCTCCAGCCGACACCGTCCCAGCCACCATAGTCCAGCAGCATGTGATGCATGAATCGGCCGGGGTAAAGTGAATCAGCCATTATCCTGGCTTTTTCGAAATCCGAGGGCTGCCCGTCCTTTGCCGTCACGGTGCCGGTGCCAAGAATCACGCCGATCCCGACTCCGGATCTGTCCAGAATTCCTATGGCACGCTGAAATCGTTCCGGCGCAGCTTCGATATGCTGATGCAGATCGATGATGCGACGTTCCTTCCGCCACACATCAAACGAAAACGCATCGACTCGCGGATCGCCTATCGCGGCAACAGCACCGGACGGTTGTTGCGCGACGCTCATTCGTCCATTGCAAAGCAAAGCGGCGGTCAACATCGCGGCCGCAAAGATTTGGTACGCAAATTGAAACGCCTGGCATTGAAGCTTCATTTTCGTGGCACTCCCGGAGAGAATACAGGAACTGCAATGTATCGGCAGGGCACAATCGTGACGAGTGTCCTCCGCGACTCCACCCAATGAATCCCTAATGGCGTGGACTTAAGGAATTCCAACGGCGAGCGGGGTACGTAAGTGCCCTGATTTTTGCGTCATCTGGAACAAATCAGGGGATTAACATCCCCCGCTCGCCTTAAGTCCACGCCATTGCAGTGAATCCCAGCGGGAGATGCCTCGCTAGATTGAAAACGATGACAATTCACGATCAATTGACTCAGAATCTGAACGAGATCCACGATCAAATGCGTGCTGCCTGCGGTCGTGCGGGGCGGTCACCGAGCGAAGTCCGGCTGATTGCCGTGACGAAGTATGCGGAGTGGTCGTGGGTGGAATCGCTGAGTTCGCTGCATCGGACGTTTGGCGAAAATCGTCCACAGCAACTGGCCGAACGGCAGGCCCTGCTGCCGGAAATCGAATGGCATCTGATCGGCCAGCTTCAGCGGAACAAAGTGAAACTCGCGCTGCAACATGCAAGCATGATTCATTCCATTGATTCCCGGCGACTGCTGGAGCGCGTGGCTCAGGTGGGGGCAGAACTGCAAATTCGTCCGAAGGTGCTGCTTGAGGCGAATCTGTCTCAGGAAGCTGCGAAGTCCGGTTTCACCGCTGAAGAACTGCGGCGTGACTGGTCACAGATTGTGAGTGTTTCCACAGCCGTCCAGATTGATGGCTTCATGACAATGGCGGCTGAGTCGGACGATCCTGAGAATGCGAGGCCGACATTTCGATCGCTTCGCATGCTGCGCGATGAATTGCAACAGACCGATACAAGTCGCGACGCTGGTCTGGATCTTCGCGAGTTATCGATGGGTATGAGCGGCGACTTTGTTCCTGCCATCGAAGAAGGCGCGACCATGGTGCGGATCGGCAGCCGGATCTTTGCAGGACTGTGACATGGAAAATCCCTACGAAGCTCCAGCAACGCAGCAACAGGCGAGAGAGACGTGGCGATCTCTGTGGAGTCGGCGGCTGCAATGCCCGTATTGTCAGAAACCTGGAGTTTCCGTCGGTCGTGCATGGTTGGCACATCCGCACTTCAGAGTCCGCTGTGATCATTGCAGGAAGCCGTCTCGCGTGAAGAAGTCGGCGACCGCCGTGAAGCGTGAAATCGCCATTTTGTTTATTGGTGTTCTCTTTGTCGTCGTTATTTCCTGGTTATTGTCGCTCAATCCGTATGATCGAATCCACCCATTTCTGGAGCGCTGGCTTCCCGGTTTTCGCGGAGCAGATTTTACGGTCTTCGGGCAAGACGGACAGCGATGGATTGTGGCCACGGCGATCGGACTCATCGCAATCCCACCATTTCTGGCACTGGGCGTGATTTTCACGCGCAGAAGTCTCGAACACGTTGCCTTTCATTCGCATCTGATTCCTCTTCATGCGCAGCGGTCATCCATGAGCGGAGAATGAGCGACTCCACAGCACGGACCGAAACACGATTCACCCCCCAGCAAATATCATGTGTGTCCCAGTGAATCTCAGTCGGCGGAGCGACTGAGCTACGTAGGCGACGTCGCTCCGCCGACTCGCATTCATGTCAACGAATTCACGACAAACGACGCCACACGGCTTAAGGCACCGACTTTCGTTGACGAAAGTGCATTGAACCGTGATTTGTCCCCGACGAACGCATCGCGTATCCTTCGTCCATCATGACTGATCCCGCGGCATCTGACATTCCCGAATTCCTGCAATCGCTGAATCCACAACAGCGATCCGCAGTGATGCACGGTGACGAACCGTTATTGATTATTGCGGGAGCCGGCACCGGGAAGACCACCACGCTGGCGAATCGAGTGGCATGGCAGATCGTATCGGGCACTGATCCGTCGCGGTTGCTGCTGCTGACATTTACCCGCCGAGCGGCCGCGGAAATGCTGCGGCGAGTCGAACAGATTCTCGTGCAGCTCGATCCCGCCACCGTGAAGGATCCCAGGGTTTGTCAGCGGTCATCGATTCGGCGAATTGCGGGCGGCACGTTTCACTCGGTCGCGACGAACGTCCTGCGCCGATACGGAAATCTGATCGGACTGCATCCGGATTTTACGATTCTGGATCGCAGCGATTCGGAAGACCTGATGAACGTGGTGCGGTCGAAACTCAATCTGCCGAAATCGGACAGCCGCTTCCCGTTGAAATCGACTTGCCTCGACATTTACAGTCGCTGCGTGAACACTCAGAAGTCGCTAGAGATTGTGCTCAAGAAATACTTCCCGTGGTGCCTGGAACATCAGGAACGGCTGGGCGAACTTTTTACCGGCTACACGACCACCAAAGAACAACAGCGCGTCCTCGACTTTGACGACCTGCTGCTGTTCTGGAACGCACTCGCCGAAAACGCTGACGGCGGGCAGATGCTGCGGCAGCAGTTTCAGAAAGTCATGGTCGATGAGTATCAGGACACCAACATCCTGCAGGCTCAGATTCTGAAAAACATCTGCCCTGACGGAAAAGGCCTGACCGCGGTCGGCGATGATGCACAGTCGATTTACTCGTTCCGCGCTGCGACGGTCCGTAACATCCTGGACTTTCCGGAGGAGTATCCTGGCACAGTCCTGATTCCGCTCGAACAGAATTACCGCAGTACGCAGAAGATTCTGGATGCGACCAATCGAGTCATCGCGGAAGCTGACGAACGACATACCAAGGAACTCTGGTCATCGCGCGGTGACGGAGCGATGCCGGTGCTTGTGACCTGCAGCGATGAAGACGCTCAGACGACGTACGTGATTGATCAGATTCTGGATCGGCGGGAAAAAGGAGTTCCGTTGAAGCAGCAGGCCGTGCTGTTTCGCGCGTCGCATCACAGCATGTCGATGGAAGCGGAACTCGGTCGGCGCAACGTGCCGTTCGTGAAATACGGCGGTCTGCGATTTCTGGAGACGGCGCATGTGCGTGATCTGATGTCGTTTCTGCGGCTGGCGGAAAATCCCCTGGATTCCGTCGCCGGATTTCGAGTCCTCGTCCTGCTGCCCGGCATCGGTCACGTCAAAGCTGCGACGCTGCTGGAATCACTGCGCGACGCCGGTGGTCACTTTGATAGCTGGTCATCGTGGACGCCTCCGACCGCACTCCGCGACGACTGGCCGAAACTCATTCGTCTGCTGCAGGAAATGGAACGGCGGGCTGAATCCGACGCGGGAGTTGCCACGGACATTCATGCAACGCGGTTGTTTTACGCTCCTTTGCTGGAAACGAAGTACGACAACGTGAAGGCGCGACTGAATGATCTGATTCAACTCGAAGCCATCGCCGCGCGCTATCAAAGCCGCACCGATTTTCTGGCGGAGATGACTCTGGATCCGCCCAGTTCCACGCAGGAACTCCCGGCCGATCCGTTTCTGGATGAGGACTATTTGATCCTCAGCACGATTCATTCGGCGAAGGGTCTGGAATGGGATTCGGTATTCGTGATTCATGCGGCTGACGGCAACATTCCGTCCGACATGGCAACCGGCAGTCCAGAAGAGATCGAAGAAGAACGCCGCTTGTTTTACGTCGCGATGACACGCGCCAAGAATCATCTGAGCGTCGTGCGGCCCGAGCGATATTACTTCCACAACCGCCGTAAGAGCGACCAGCATTCGCTCAGCAAGATCACGCGTTTTCTGCCCACGCACATCCAGGCTTTGTTTGACCGCCAGTCACAGGGCATGACGTACGGTTCCGGTTACGGTGGGACTGGTCAAAACGGCCTGATCCAGAGCGACACGTCGGAGATCCGGAAGAAGATCTCGAAGCTGTGGGGTTAAGGATCAATTGCGTGGACTTAAGGCGAGCGGGGGATGTCAATCCCCTGATATTCGTTGTAGAATCCGGGGATTGACATCCCCGGCTCGCCGTTGTGTTCCCTTAAATTCAATGTCCCGCGTCGTTGCTGGCGTGTAGGAGTTTCGGTTCGATTTAGATAATTGAAAAACCGTAACGATTTACGAGCCCCGATGTGGGCTTGTCCCCATCGAGCGTTGATCACAACCAGACCGACCTATCAACGAAACCCCCATCACTGCTCGGCTTGTCCGGGTAGGATGATGATCCCCTCAAACGCTGAGTTCATGATCATCGCTCCATGCAGACAAGCTGCATGGTGGCGTCACACGCATGTCTGACGATTTGGTTCTGGTTTTGATTATCGCCCTATGGAGGCAAGCTCCATAGTAGCGGTTATGGGTAGCAAAATCGTGCAACGCGATTCCGCAAACCAAATTCACCCCCCAGTGTTTAAGCGGGCCATTGCTTGAATTCACGGCTTTGGCGATAAGTTCAACCGTCCCCAAGATTGGGGATTTTTGTCCGCGCCGCACCTGAATTTCCTCGGTTTAAGCCCGTATTGACTCATTTGTCAAAACTGCGGGATACTACGCCAGCCAGCACGATACCGCATGCGGGCACGATCGGTTTGTAGCCGAATTCGTGAGAATTCGGAGGCGGCCTTGAATCAGCCTGAAGTCTCACGACTTCGGCTACAACAAACTCACCCATGCCCGCACGGAATTCTAAGTGCCGGTGCGAATCAAGGACTGAATATGCCTGCCGTCTTGTCACAAGTGAAAACCGCATCCACGCCGCAGGCGGATATCTGTCCGGCGTGCGGTGCTTCTTCGACTCAGGCTGGTCACGCCTGGAAATTTGTCAACGCGCGCGGTGAAACGGAATGGCTCCGCTGCAACTGCTGTCGGTCTTACTTCATGGACCGTGGTTACAGTCTGGAAAGCGAAGTCAGCCATACTCAAACGATGACATGGGGCGACACAGAACACGGCGCGCAGTTAAACACGTTTAAGCAGCGGATGTACAAATCCATTCTCGGACAGTTGCAGAAGCATGTGCCGCCGGAAGGCAGGTCTCTGCTGGATGTCGGATGTTCGTACGGCGGCTTCATGGAAGCTGCGAAGACCGTCGGTTTCAACGTCTGCGGTTTCGACATCGTTCCGCAGGCCGTGGATTTCGTAAAATCACACGGGATGTCGGCAGAATGCTGCGGACAGATTCGGGACTTTCAGGGATCGACCAGGGCATTTGACGTCATCACCGTGCTGGATGCCAATATCTACTGGCCGGATCAGGCCACAGAACTGAACGACATTCACAATCGACTCAACGACGGCGGTTTGCTCGTGATGCGTGTCGTGGACAAGTCCTGGCTGGCGACCGTCGGTGCAGCACTCCAGAAGTTAGCGCCTGAGCGAGGTCAGAAAGTGCTGCAACGGGCGGTTAACGATCATCGATTTTCCATGCCGATCGGCAGCCTGCTGGGCCTTCTGAAAAAGTCGGGTTTCAACGTCATCAGTGCATCGCCGAAAGGGGCCGTTCACAGCGACGACACCAGCCTGCTGGTGAAATTGTCCTTCGGCCTCGGCATTGCGCTCTGGCAGACGATGGGCGTCTTTCTGGCCCCCGGCGCGGTCGTGATCGCTGAAAAAGCCTAGTGCCTTGTCATGCCAACAAATTGGGGTTGAGTCTGTAGGCCGGACCAAGCGCAGCGTCGTTCCGGCAAATGTCAGGCACCTGCCGGAACTGCGCTCCGCTTGGTCCGGCCAACCCTGGTTGCCGCTGTTTCCTTTGCAGTTGTGTCGAGCCGTCGCCGGAACTGCGCTCCGCTTGGTCCGGCCTACCCTGTGCGGAATGCAGGCATCGCTGCGAGAAATGCCGCATTTCTCCCCTTTGCCGTGTGAACTCCATCCGAAATTGGCGGAGATAGTCCAATTGAGTTCTCGAATTGAGAGCCGTCTGTCGTACTCACGACGGAGCATATACAGGCCACCATCCAACACTACAATTCCCGCATGACCACTGAAACTAAATTACAGATCGTCCGCAATCCGACACGCTCAGTTGCCATCGGCGATCGATTCATCGGCGGTGATGCGCCGATTGCCGTGCAGAGCATGACGGCCACAAAAACGACGGACATTGATGCCACTGTGCGGCAGATCAACGACCTGGTCAACGCCGGTGCCGACATCGTGCGCGTCGCGATCGACAGCCAGAAAGATGCCGAAGCACTCATCGAAATTCGGCGGCAGGTCACAGGCAATCTGTCGGTCGACCTGCAGGAAAACTATCGTCTGGCAGAAGTCATCGCGCCGTATATCGACAAGATCCGCTACAACCCTGGGCACCTGTATCACCATGAAAAATTCAAGCGGTGGCAGGAAAAGGTCAAGTATCTGGTTCAGGTCGCGCGCGACAATGACTGCGCGATGCGCGTAGGAGTCAACTGCGGGTCAGTTGATCCCGACGTGAAGTCAAAGTTCGACGAACATGATTCGATCTCGCCCATGCTCGAAAGTGCCTGGGAGCACTGTGCCCTGCTGGATGAACTTGGATATGAGCGGTACTGCGTGTCGCTGAAGGATTCAGATCCGCAAAAGGTCATCGAAGTCAATCGGCGGTTTGCGGAAAAGCGTCCGGACGTGCCACTGCATCTCGGAGTCACGGAAGCCGGAATGCCGCCAGATGGAATCATCAAGACGCGGATTGCGTTTGAGCAGTTAATCAGTCGCGGCATCGGCGACACGATCCGTGTGTCACTGACGGTCGCCAACAATCGCAAGGCGGAAGAGATCGCGGCTGGTCGGAAGATTCTGGAAGACATTGCCGCAGGCCGCGTGCGCAGTTTTGTGGACTATGGCCTCAAGACGCTCAACATTATCAGTTGTCCCAGTTGCTCGCGTGTCGAAAACGAAGCTTTCGTGGACCTCGCCGAACAGGTTCGCGAGATGACTCGTTACGCCGAAGAGTACAAGATCACGATTGCCGTAATGGGCTGCCGCGTGAACGGGCCAGGCGAAACGGACGACGCAGATCTCGGGCTGTGGTGCGGTCCGACGCATGTGAACCTCAAACGCGGCAAAGAATCCGTCGGTGCGTTTCCATACGACGAAATCCTGCCGAAACTCCGCAGCGAACTCGATGCACTGATTGCCCGACAGCGGGTTTAGTTTTGCAACAACCAGCGGGTCAGCGAGACGATGATAAAATAGCTCAGGGTCAGGCTGCCTGCCAGGACGGTCAGCAGAATCGAGACGAGCAACGCCAGAAAAAACCAGTCGCCAATTTTCCTGCGGCGTCGAGTAGTCGGAGTGGATTCGTGCTGAATCAGCAGTGCGACATTTTTCTGATTGGACTTCCAGACGACGTCAAACGCATCTCCCGCCAGGGGAATGGAACCCACGAGCCAATCGACAAGTATATTGGCACTCATCCGGGTCAGTGTCACACGGGAGACACCGCGGCGCTGGGCTTCCTGCAGGATATAGAGGCTGACGAACGACGCCACGAGATCGCCGACACCCGGCAGCAGTCCTAGGATCGCGTCGAGGCCGAATCGCATTTTCAGACCAGGTATCTCGAAAGCGCTGTCCATCAATTTCGCGAGTAGCCTGAGGTGCTCGAGATCGATGTTTCCCTGAGGCGCAGCGGAGCGATTGTCGATGAGTTCCGGTTCCAGAGGTTGTTTCGAGTTCACAGCGGAATTCCGTTGTTGAGGGTATCTATAGTGCTTTGTCAAGTCTTTGTTTTCGGGTGGCCGGGGTTGGAGGGCGATAGCCCGAAACCCCGGGGCTTCCTTCGCTTCGCTCAGTCCAGCCCCGGCCACCCAACCCGATATCGAGTGCTTTGTCAAATCTTTGTTTTCGGGTGGCCCTTCCGCAAAACTAACCCTTCATCGAAAAGACCGGCAGCATCAGGTGAATCCGGAGCACGCTACCTGGAAACTCGTGCTGCTGCAAGTCGTCACCGTTTCTGGTACGCGGCTGGCCGCCAGCGTTGGACTGCCAGCGGCTCCACGTTCTTCGCTTCGATGCCACATCGAAACTTGTATTCCTGATGGGCAGCACGACCTGCGGGCCATCACGCTCTCAGGCGCGCGCGGCTTCCGAGAGGAATTCCCGCGTGATCGCTTCCTGAGGGGCTTCGAAGATCTGCTCAGGGGGACCAGATTCGGCGATGCGACCGGCGTGCAGGATATGAACCTGATGCGCGACGGTGCGGGCGAATGACATCGCGTGAGTCACGACGATCATCCGCTGACCGCCCGCAGCAAGATCTGTCATCACGCTGATGACTTCGGCGGTGGTGCGCGGGTCCAGAGCGCTCGTCGGTTCATCGAACAGAATCGCCTCAGGATTCATGGCCAGTGTCCGAGCGATCGCGACGCGCTGCTGCTGGCCTCCGGACAGCGAACCTGGGCGAGCGTTTTCCTTGTCTGCCATTCCCACCCGCGCCAGAATGCGCCGCGCGTTCTGCACGGCGGCTTCCCGAGACTGCTTCAACACGTGGATCGGTGCTTCCGTCACATTTTCGAGTACTGAACGATGAGGAAACAGGTTGAACTGCTGGAACACCATGCCCACGCGCTTCCGGATCTGCAGCAGGGCCGCATCACGTTCCGGCCCGGGCGCAGCGTTCAGGACGATATCGCTGACGCGGATCGATCCGGAATCAAAGGATTCCAGTCCGTTGATGGTCCGCAGCAGCGTGCTCTTGCCGCCGCCGGACGGTCCCAGCAGCACGCAGACTTCGCCGTCGGCAACTTTCAGGCTGACACCCCGCAGAACTTCATACTGCTGGTAGCGTTTCACGATATTGGTCAGCTCGATCATCCGCGGCGATCCTGATTCAGATTCTTCTCCAGACGATTCGTCATCACGGACAGCGGATAACTCATCGCCAGATAAAGTAGCGCCGTCAGCAGTCCCAGTTCCACGATCGCACCGGCACTGCGCGCCTGGATGTAGTACTGCTTGGAAAGCTCAACGACCGTAATCACCGAACACACAGCCGTGTCTTTGAACAGCGCGATGAAGTCGTTGGTCATCGGCGGCAACACCAGGCGCGTTGCCTGAGGAATAATGATGCGACGCAGAGCGAGACTGCGAGACATGCCGAGCGAGATCGCCGCCTCCATCTGCCCGCGCGGAATGGACTGAATTCCGCCGCGATAGATTTCAGCTTCGTACGCCGAATAATTAATCGCCAGTCCCATCACCGCCGCCGCGAACGCATTGATTGTCAGCTCCATGCCGGGAAAGACGATGTCCAGCAGCTTCGGCGTCAGGAAATAGATCAAATACAACTGCAGCACCAGCGGAGTGCCACGCACAACTTCAACATACACAGCGGCTGGTTTGCCCAGATACCACGGCCCGTACAAACGCATGAGTGCGATCAGCAGACCGATAAAGACGGCGATCGGCATTGCTGTGATGGACAGCAGGACGGTCATTCCCGCTGCTTTCACCAGCAGTCCGCCACGCTGTCGAATGACGGTCCAGCCGCCGGAAGGCTCGTAGCTTGCCGTCGCCGCATCCTGATCATCACGATCCGCTGCCGGGTCGGGACTGCCGATAAAGCTCGCCGTTTCATCCGTTTCCAGTCCCCGCTGCGCCTGTGTTTCATTCCAGATCCCGTACTTTGCAAAGATCCGACGCAGCCGTCCGTCCTGCAATGCCTTCAGCAGAATCTCGTTCACCGCGCGGAGCAGATCCTGATCCGACTTGCGTGTCATCGCGACGTAGTAACCGCGTCCTACAGGTTCACCGATCGGACGCAGTTGTGGAAAGCCTTTCGCATAGAAGAGCCAGATCGGAAGATCCTGGACATTCGCATTGATGCCGCTCAGTCCGAGTTCGGTGGCGTCCATGGCATCCGTCGCACCCTCAAACAGCGCGACGTCGATGTTATCGCCACCGAATCGTTCGACGTAGTCCTGAGCGGCTGATCCGCCAAGCACAGAGACCGTGTGTTTGCGGCCATCGACGGGCTTGAGCAAGTCATCCCACGACGTGAGACTGTCATCGGCGACGCGGCCGAGAAGCTGTAACTCATAGATGTAATACGGGATCGATACACCATAGCGCTCGGCGCGATTGGGTGTCCATTCGTAGCCATTCAGCACGAGATCGATGTCGCCGCGATCGAGCAGATCCGGCAGTTTGTCCCATTGTCCCTGCGAGAATTCGGCCTTGACGCCCAAGTGCTCGGCAATCAGTTGAGCCAGTTCGACTTCGAAGCCAATCAGTTGCGTCGGATCATCGGGGTCAGGATAGATAAACGGACCGCCACCTTCCTGATCGGCTCCCCAGACGAGCGTGCCACGCTGCCGGATCCTGTCGAGCCCATCGTCAGCCGCACTGACTAACGGCAGCGTCAGCCACGCCGCGACAATACACAACGCAGCCAGCGGCACCGGAAATCCCGGAGCCGGATGAAGATCGCCTTGAGCTGCCAGAGGAGTTACGATTTGAGACATCTCCCGGGATGCGAACACAATTCGACGCGATAAGAGTACTCACGTTACCGCACGGACACTGGTTTGTGCAATTCCAGGCTCAACGACAAATGAAGTGCGCCACGGAAAATGGCGTCCCAGCGATAATGCCCCAATGCCAATCCATTGAGGATCGCTCGACACGTCCTCGTCGCTGAACCATTGACAGACAGGGGATTTGAACCACGGATGTCCCAGCGCGGGCTTCGCCCGCAACCCATCGTCGAAGTCGGGACACACGCACCGTGTTGTCATTCACGCAGGGAGACATGTGGCAGAAAAATTGATGGCAGAAAAATGAATCGCAGAAAGACCTCAATTCGTGTTCTGTATTTTTCTGCCCCTCATTTTTTTGCCGGACCTGACTTCAGCAATCAGTCGGTGTTCGACCTGCGATTCCACAGATAGCGCACAAATGATGTGAGTCCTGAAAAGTGAAACGTCGGATCCACATAATGCTGAATGACGTAGAAGGCAAAATAGTAGAATCGACAAAAACTCCACACCGAGATCAGCAGCAGCAAGCCGGTCCTGACATGCGGGTGATCGGCGATCAGAAGCCCGGCGGCAATGAATCCGGTAACCAGAAACAGAAATCCCTTGGCGATGATGACACGCGAGTTTTTCAAATCTCCGAGCATTGATGAGTCTCGATCCGTTATAGCCGAGGTCGAGAGACTTCGGGCTCGTTTCACCTTGTCATCCGCACCCCTTTGCGGAGTGAGATTTGTGGGGCAATGCGGGGGTTTAAGTAATTTCATAAATTTAGCCATCCGGTCGTGGCGGCAGAGCGAGCAGACTGCAAACAAAAAGCCCGGCATGTCCTCATGCCGGGCTTCGTTGGGTCGCTTGTCACGAAGACTGCGAGAACTCAGTTGCGGTCTTTGGTTTTTTCCGCCGTGGTATTCTGGCCTTCGGTCGGCTGCTCTGCGCCCGGGGCCGGGATGGCCTGCAGTTTCTTCCCTTTCAGTAAGGCATCGACAGCGAAGTCCAGGTTTGCCGTCGTAATGCCGCCTTCCACGATGCCCTGCTTGTTGACCAGAAACATTGTGGGAACTGAGACGATCCCGTAACCAAAGTCACCCGGCTGCATGCCAGCGTCTTTCGGTGCGTCCCGCAGACTCTGCCACGTAATCCCGTGCTGCTTCAGATAGCTACTCAGAGTGGTGAGATCACTGTCCATATTGACGCCCAGAATCTCGAAACCGTCTTTGTTGTACTTGGTATACGCCGCCTGGATCGCAGGCAGGTCGTCGGTGAATGGCTGAGCGTATGACGCCCAGAACACGACCAACAGAACCTTGCCGTCGTATTGCGCTGACGACAGATCCTTCTGATACAGGGACTTGCCGGCCAGCGTGAGTTTGTTCCCCGTCAGGTTCAGGCGACGCAGGGCACCCTGAGCCTTCACGCCACCTTCGGTCTTTGAATAGTTTTTAGCAAGCTGCTCGTACCAGGCTTTGGCATCATCCAAACGTCCCATCAGTTCGTAGCTGATCGCAAGTTGCACGACCGCATCCGGAGCATCTTCTGACTTTGGCCATTTGCGGGCGAATGCTTCCAGTTGTTCGAACCACCATTTCTGCGTCAATTCACGGGCCTTTTCACCATCGGCTTTCGTCTTGGCTTTGTCGTCCTCTTTCAGACGCACCGCGTACTCGGCCATCAGGCGACGATACGAGACATAACCCAGAAGTGCCTCATTGCTCTTGACCGCATCCTGAAGTGAAATGAGACGCGGCAAGCCTTCGGGATACATGCCTGACTGCGTCGCTGTGGACAGACTGTCAGCAAACTGCTGAATCCATTGCTGCCGCGATTCATCATCTTTTGCTGCCGCGACCAGCTTTTCGCTCAGGTTTGCTCGTGCCACGTTATAGTCGGCGAATGCCTGGGCAGGAGCGTCAGGTTTCGGACTGGCTTCGTCGATCTTCTGCAGATCGGCGAGCAGCTTCTGCATTTCCGCAGACATTCCAGTCGGGTCAACAGGGGCGGGTATTGGATCAAATGGCTGCATCATCACACCACCGACAGATTCAACAGACTTACCCGTCGTGTCAACCGGCGCTGGAATCTGAGCCAGCTTCCAGACGTCACCAATCTGCACCAGTTCGCCGATCGAAATCAGATCGTATTTTTCGCCATTCTGGACGGTCGCCATCGCGTTCTCGTACACAACGATATCTCTGGCCGCACCCAGATCTTCACCCAGAATCATGGCGGGCAGCGGTGGATCAAAGCGGACCCAGACGCTGCTCTTGTTGAGCACTTTCGAATTTGCCAGCGATGCCTGGACCTTCTTCGGAACATCACTGACTGCGTCCTGCAACTTCTTCGCCATTTCAGCCG
>JAYTAK010000848.1:0-7456 GCA_043737515.1 Candidatus Kuenenia sp.
ACAGCGGGTTGCCGGCAAGGACTATGTTCCCGTACCGCGCGGTCAGCTTCAGAATCTGCTTCAACACGACCGCAGCGGCGCATCTGCAACCGCAGCGAGGCCTCGGATTCGCGAAGCACGCTATGTGGCCAGTCTGAACGGAACGCACCTCGATCAAGGTCATCTGGAGTTTGACATCTATCCCGAATCACACCCCTCTGAGACCGGTCCCCTGCTGATTGGCCAGACCAACCTGCAACAGTTGAAAATCTCCGATCAACAGGGCTCCATCGAACTGGCTTCCGATTCTGTGCGACGCCTGTTTCTGCTCAAACCCGGATTTCCGGGAAACCTGACGGGATCATGGTCGTCGGATGGCCTCGTCACTGGCGATGTCGTCACGTTTCGACTCGAACTCCCCCCCGCCACGATATCACGGTTTGAACTGCTGACGAATCCCAACATCCTGCTGACGAGTGTCGGCAGTCTGGTGCTGGCCCCGGAAACAATGCCAGCCACCAGCGATAAAGGTGAGTACAAAAAATGGACGATCCTGCCCGGCGATGCCGCTCGATTGACCTTTAGTTGCCGCGCCCAGCGCCCATTGCAGGCGCTCGATCCGATGCCACTGGCAGCGTTCAATGCCTCGCATGTGCTGGCCGGGGACATCCTGAATTCCCGCTGGACGATCGGGCTGCCCACGGAACTGAATGGCCGCGTCCGATTGACTGCGAAGATTTCCCGCGAGGTCCGAGTGGCCGACGTCACGCTGGAAGACAATCGTCCCGTCGAATGGCTGGTGACTGAAGAAAACGGGCTGCAGATTCTGAACATGTTGTTGCCGGAAGCATCCGAATCCACAATCCTGAACATCTCTGCGGCCTCAGTCCTGCCTCAGACAGAATCGTGGGAGCTGCCCATGCTGTCGCCCGCTCAGTGGTTCAGTCGCAACGATGAACTGCGCGGACCGATCCAGTCACCCATCGGCCAGATCAGCGTGTTGATGCCGAAAACTGTGCATCTTGACGAATGGACACTCGTCGGCATTCAGGAACGCGATATCGTCAACGGCCCCGATCAGAGTCGTGAATATCAACTCACGCAGTTCCTGCCCGAAGCCTCGGCCATTGCGCGGACATCCACCAGTGAACCAAGATTGACAGATTCCGTGGCCACGCTCGTCGAACCTGCCGGGCGACTCGCAACGGTTCGCTGTCTGGTGAACGTGAAGTGCGAAGGCGCGTCGGTGGTGGAATTGCAGTGGCCTGTGTCGCAGGACTGGCAGGTGATCGCGGCCCGGTATGCATCCGATTCCCGCGCGTTGTTCTTTGAATTTCCGCAGCGTGATCCGGAAGCAGCCATGTCGCAATTGACGCTGCATCTGCCCGAATCTCTGGAACCCGGAGCGTCGCGTGAGGTCGAGATTCAGTTTCGCCAGGCTGATGACTCAGACACGCGGACGATCAATCTGCCGCTCGCAGAAAATCGCCGCATCGAACGGATCAGTGCGGTCGTGATGTTTCCGCCCGCGTTTACGCTCAGCACCGAATTGCAGCGTCGCTGGAGCGCTGGACGACCTTCACTTTCACCGGAAGAAGTCCGCAGCTCAATGGCATGGCTCGCCGAATCGAAAGTGAGCAGCGGCGGGCAATTCTATGCAGTCGGTGCTTCTCAATCGACCCAACTGGCCGCTGCGGTCGCTGCCGAAGCGTTGCACAAGGACTTCATTGAGCTGGAACATGCCGTGCGGATTGTGGAAGGCAAAATCGTAGAAACATCCCGCATCCTGCTGCCCGCCGACCGTCAGTTTGGTGAATCGCTCTCGCTGTCGATCCCGTCTCGCGCCGCACATGAATTACGCTGGTCCATGGACGGAGAACCGATTGTGGCGCGACGCGACGACGCTGGCACCGAATCACGGGATTGGCGACGCTGGTCGCTGAATCTGACAGGACGCCGATCAGGAGTCGCCACTGTCATTCGCTGCGAATCCAGACAGCCCGCCGGTCAGGACATTGTCGCGACCATTCCGATGCCCGTCATAGATCTTCCGATTCACGGAACGCTGCAACTGTTCTCTTCCGATGAAGGACAACTCACCTCGCCGGGACTGCAGCCGACCGCAGCCAGGGACTCAACAAACTCAGGCACCGACGCTCAATCAACAACCTGGGAACTGCCGGTCGCACCTGAAATCGTGCCGCTGGTGCTGGGACATAATCCCAAGATTCAGTTTGGCCAGACGATCGACGTCCATGTGCTGCACATGATCGATGAACACCAGGGCGGCCTGAATCAACAGATCCTCGCCGTCGCCAGCGTGAGCCGCAGTGCGCGACAGAATGCCCTGCCTCTGGCGCTGCCTGCGGGCGTTCGTCCACTGGTCCTGGTGAATGGTCATCGAGTCCAGTTGCAGGAAACAGAGGACGGTTTTTCCATCCCACTGCCCGTCTCGTCGGTTGACTGTCAGGTGCTGCTGACATGGACCGAACCCGCGGCACAACCAGACAGCGTGACGGGCAGTCGAGAACTCCCGCGACTGTTTCTGCGGGAACTCTCCGTGCCGCAAAGCACACATCATTTACTCGTGAGTCCGAACCTGGAACTCCGCGCCACGGCGACCGAATTTGCGGCTTCCGATTCGACCGATGTGCTGAAAATTCTTGACCGACTGATGTCCGCCACTGCAGCACCAGACGAAAATCTGCAGCGGATGCCGGGCACCAGCGTCCCGTCGGAAATTCGCAGCTTCATCTCACGCTGGCAACTGGCGATCACGCAGGACTGGCAGCAGCGTACGCTCATCGACAGCGCGCAGTCTGCGCTGCCCATTACCATCCAGGTCACTCAGTTACGCCGACGCGTGGCCATCGCCGTCGGCATGGCGTTTCTGCTGGTGGCGTTTTGCATCGGCCTGCGAAACACTGTGCTGAAATACCGCCTGACGTTTGCAATCTCGGCGTTCTGCCTGTTGGGTTGCAGTTTCCTGATGACCGTTTCCATTTCAGAAGCCATCGTGATTGGAACTTTCTGGGGACTGGTGATCGGTCTGACCGTGGCCACGGTGTCGCGCTGGAAATGGTTGCGATCATTCGGCAGACAGTCGCTGGTGCGATCCGCTGCGACGACAGTTCTGTTGCTGAGCACCATTGATCCCTGCGCCGCGCAACAGCCTGATGATGCTCCGGCACCGGCGATCGCCGCGACTGTTCTGCCGCGCAGCGAGACTCTGCCGGATGTGCTGCTGCCGGACACACCGATTGCAGACAGCGACGTTGCCTATGTCCGCAAGTCGGTACTCGAAAAATGGCAGAAAAAGATCGCCTCCGCCCAATCAACATTTCCCGCCGCAGTCGTCACCACACTGCATACGGAAATCATTGCCGAATCTGTTGAATCCGTCGAACTGCTGCTCAAACTGGATGTTGCAGCAGTGAGCGGCGACGAGATGTGTTATCTGCAAATTCCACTGCAGGGTTCCAGATTTGTGGAATGTCTGATCGATGGCGACAAGGTGCTGCCGGAATCCGACGGGCCGAATACGATTCTCATTCCAGTGCCGGCCTCATCACTGCTGCCGACTCGCACACTGGCGCATTTTGCAGACGCCGCGCAGAACAAGCCTGATGACAAGCCTGGTGACAAGCCTGGTGACAAGCCGGTACTGCCCGCCGTGGCTGTCGATGCAGGACCACTCGCCGCCTTCACCATCCATCACATCGAATGTCGCCTGCGGCCCGTGACGACACGCCAGGCATCCGGCCTGCAGTTTCGCCTGCCCGCCCTGCCCTGCCCCGTCGCAGAAATCAACGTCTCCGCGCCGGAAGGTTTGTTTACAGGCGTCCGCGCGCAGACTCCGGCAGGCGTCGTGCAGTGGAAGCCGACTGACGGTCCAATTCGACTCAACAGCCTGGCGATGTCGGAAGGCATCGACATCCGACTGTTTCAGGCGGGCATCGAAAAAGGCAGTCCCCAACTGGCGACGGTTGACATCCTCACGATTGCGGAAGCCGTCGCCGAACAACCAGTGCTCTCCTGCTTCTGCCGCTTCTCACGCTGGAATCCGCTCACTCCCGAAATGCGCTATTATGTGCCTCAGGGCTATCAACTGGTTTCCGTAAACAATGTCAACGGCGGAGACTTGTTATGGTCCACGCAGGATCGGATCGCCACGATTCTGTTGCCGAACGCCGTCGGAAACGAGTTTGTCCTTTCGCTGCAACTCAAGCCTATTGCATCGTCACCACTGCAACAGCGTAAGATTCCGATCGCGGAATTGATTCAGTTTGCAGACTGTGTCGTCTCCCCGAATCTGCTGCTGGCCGTTCGAGTCAACCCCGTGTTCTCGGTGCTGCCAATCGAAGACAAACAGGTCACGACGCTGGCTTTCGCCGACGCCCAGCCCGCGTGGGGACAATGGCTGCGTCGTTCCGACAGCGTCTTTACAGTTCCCAGCGGAATTCCCGAGTGTACGGTCCGCCTGACAGCTCGCAACAGCCTCAACGAAATCCGGATCGCGCAGAATTTCACACTCCAGAATCATCGTATAGACTGGAAATGTCAGATCGATATCGACACCTCGGTACTGCCCGTGTTTCGTCACCGGCTGACGATCAGTTCCGACATTGAGATTACAGATGTGCAGGTCACTGCCGGTGAAGCGAATCGCCTGGCGACGTGGCATCGTCGAGGCGATCGGCTGGTCGTGCAACTGAAGGAAGGGACGACCGGGCTGCACATTCTGAAAATCTCCGGACGACAACTGCTGCGTCCCGACGATACACAAATCTCGCTCCGCAGTCCTCATGTCCACGACGCACAGATCCGGGATTCTCGTCTGGAACTGACCGATCAGGACGGCCTCGGACTGGCGTTCGAACAACTGGGGACCGCCGTTCCGAATGAACGCATCGAAGTCAATGATCTGTTGCAGCCGGGGATTCCTGTCAAAATGCAGATCCTCAATGAATCCGACCCCATCGTGCTGCAACGCGTGCGGCCCGTGGAACCATTCGGCTCAATTGCCGTCATGCGGTCCGTGGATCGGGCTGATTTTGTCGTCCATCTGACTCAATGGTCCGGCAGCCTTGGCCCGCTTGAAATGAAGTTCGCTGACGGGACGGAATTTCTCACCGAACCTTCGGTCCTGGTCGATGGCCGACAGTTGCCGCTGATTCGCACGGCCAATGAATTCGTCGCCGGACAGGAGGTGATTCGAGAACTGTTCGACCAGCCGGAATTCTCCATCGTCTGGAGCATGCCGATTCCCGAATCTCAGCGCGGCGAGGAATCCATCACTTTTCCGTGGCCTCAGATCTCCGACCGCATTCAATGGACGGAACGACGGCTGATTCCGCTCGACACCACGCCGGACGCGATCGATGCTGCGACTGCAAACACCACGATCCCGGCATGGCTGAAGGATTCCGGCACGTCAGCATTCGGCAAGGATCTGGCCGCGCTGAAAGTGCGGATTCTCGAACAGGCGGTTGAGCTGTCTGGTTCCGGAATGCAATTGATCGTGCCCTTGAATGCCATCGCCGATGTGCCGCAGCCAGACCCCGTCCGTACACTGTTCGCGGTGTCGGACTCCACGCTGTGGTCCAATCCGAATCAATCCGCAGTGGGGCAGACGACGCTCATGATTTTTGCAGCCCGCACGCCGGGACGCTGTTCGCTGATTATCCCGCACGGAACCGTGGTCACGGAACTCGAGACGGCAGAAGCCATCCGCTGGGAAGACGCAGCACGCGAGAAAGTCACCGTTGAACTCACAAAATCGGTGACGGTGATCAGGATTCGCTGGATGAGCGAACGTGCGAAAAATGGTTTCGCATCCACGACGCTGCAATTTACCGCTCCGTTCCCCGCCGACTGCGAGACGCGACGCAGCGTGACAGTGGCGAGTTCTGAAGGCGAACGACCTCAGTTCCTGGGAGACGTGCGAAACGTTCCGGTCGGAGAACTGGACTCTCTGCTGCTCGCAGAACTGGCAATCGGCCTGACACGCTCACAGCCTGACGATGCCACGGTGACCGCGGCGACCGAACCACTTCCCGCGTCCGACGCGCTGGCCACGCAGTTGAGCGCCTCACGGACGGAATTCATTCAGGGATTCACAGGTCAGTCGCCGACGACCGTCGCCATGGCCAGTTGCCGTCCGATCGATAGTTCACGGATTGACGTATTCAGCCGCAAGCGACTGCAGTGGCCCACCGTCGTCTCGATCGCCGCCGGATTTCTGGCGATCGTCGGTGCTGCCTTCGGACAAACCATGCGATCCGATGTCAGCCCGCCAGTAACCCGGATTGCCACGCAATCGTCAGTGTCCCAACGATCAGGCAGTAAATCGCAAACCAGTGCAGGCGATCGGCCACCAGCAGGCGAATCAGCCAGCGCAGACACAGCACACCGACCACAAAACTGATGACCGCGCCGAGCAACATGGGCTGCCATGCAATATCGACGGCAACTTCGCCACGCAGAATCTTGATCAGTTCCAGCAGCGTCGCTCCGCCAATTGCGGGGATGGCAATGAAGAACGAAAACCGAGCGGCATCTGGTCGCTTGAGTCCGCAGACAAGCCCCGAAGCCACCGTACTCCCCGCGCGGGACACGCCGGGGAGAATGGCGATCGCCTGGAAGATCCCGATGACCCACGCCGCCCACACCGGGATGCGATCCAGATTTGTCGTTCCACTCTGCCATTTTTTGGCAATTAGCAGAAATGCGGCCGTCACCAGCAGACAGCAGCCAGCCGCCATCGGGCTGTCGAACATTGCTTCGATCTGGTCCTTGAACATCAAACCAACCACTCCGATCGGGACCGACGCCATCACGATCATGCCCATGAGTCGCCCGTTCTTCCGCAGCTCCAGCAGGTCTTTGAAGTAGACCACGACAATCGACAGCAGCGTTCCAAAATGCAGTGCCACATTCATCGTCATACCCTTCAGCCATGTCGGCATCGGAGACGATGACGTTTCTCTCAGTAGTGCTTCAACGATCACCAGGTGCCCCGAGGAACTGATCGGCAGAAACTCCGCAATCCCCTGCACCACCCCGAGGACTGCCGCGTACACATAATCCATTCTTGAATTCCATTCGCTCAAAAAAATCAGCATCACCACTCAGCGTTCAGCCTGAGCCGCGAAGTGTGACGAAGCAAGCATTCTTTCGCGAGGGCAGTCCCGTTGTCGGACTCTTGAGGGCGAATGCCCTCATATCCGTTCAACATAACGTACGCATTGACCCGTCACTTATGGAAACGTGGATCGTGTCCCAGCTGGATCGCCATGTCAAAGTCAGCAAGTGCCTCCTGACAGCGCTGGAAGTGACGCATGGAGATCTCGCCACGGTTATGATAACTCCACGCCTGCCGGAGATTCAACGCGATTGACTTGCTCTGGTCAGCGATCGCGTCGGTGTGCGGCTACTTGTCGTCGCCTTCAATCCTGTGGATCGCCTTCGCGCAAAC
>JAYTAK010000849.1:0-7456 GCA_043737515.1 Candidatus Kuenenia sp.
AGCGCAAGTCTAAGCCCCGTTTATCTTTAAGGTTGCGGAAAATAAGTTTAACCGCGTGGGCAACGCCCCGCGCTTTGTATTTCAAATCTCAAATCTCAAATACGAAATCTCAAATAGAACAATCGCGGCCCGTTGGGCACGTCGCTCTTCAAAGACGGCCAGCTTGCCGGCTTCACTTTGCTGAGGACGCGGTTCATGAAAGTCGATGTGCCGGGTTCGTATGTCGTCCCGGCAGGTCGCATCTTTGAGGTTCTTCAGCAGCTTAAAATCGAATGATCATTACGCGAAATCGCTGATGTGGCGTGTAGGCCGCACCGAGCAACGCGAGTTCCGGCAGCGTCGAATTGCCGGAACTCACTCCGTTCGGTCCGGCCTACAGAAATCCGCAACTGCACCCGCCGCTGGACTCGACGCATGTATGCTCGTCACGCTGGCAGATCATCGGTATACTCTTTGGCGGAGATTGTTCTGCCGGTGCCCGCTGAACGGACACTGTTCTGCCTAATTACGGGAGGCTAAGCGGGCCAATAATGCCTCTGTAGTTCCCCTTTAGAAGAATCCCGAGACCTGTATTTTTGTCCCGATGACGGGGGAGTTGACCATGTTGAAACGTCCTGGCACTTTCGTCGCAATACTCCTGCTTGCCATGCCTCTCAACGCACAGGAAAGCAGTCTCCCTGTTTCACCCGACAAGAACGTCACGGTTCGACCGTCGCTCGATGAGTTGATGGTGGGATTTCGTCGATTGGAGGACTTTCATCGCGGCTTGAAGGTCGTCGAGCGAACCACTATCGCACCGAGTGCGTATCGGCACGATGAATTCATGGGACTGAAAAACGCAGAGGGGAAAAACTTCGTTGTCACTGTTGAATCATCCCTGCACGAAGAGAAAGATGCGACAGTCACTGAACTGAAACTCGGTGATGAGATTCTGGACCTGTCCAGTCCGGCGGTGAGAAAACGTGCAGACGATCTCGGGCGGGGAGGATCAATGCCCGTGTCCGATTTCGCAGTCTTCCCTCTTGAGAGGTACGGCATGATGTTCTTTGGGGACCGAAGACTGTCTCGTTACTTTGATGCGTCTGTGGAACTCTTTAGTTTGCGATGGTCAGGAGAGACCGCCATCGTGCGATTCTCCGCCAACGACGGTCGAAGCCGCTTCGAAATTCATTTGAAGGCGGATGTGGACGGATTGTGGGGTCCGGTTCAATATCAACGCGTCATTCGAAGTGCGGGGCAAATTCACGAGTTTGAATGGCGGCTTGAGAACTTCACTGCAGACGTGCAATGGATGGACCCAGGGTTTTGCGCGAAGGGGTTTTCTAAACAGAGAGTTCGCAGGGGAGAAAAAGAACTTTTTGCTGAAGAGTACAGGTTCGAAGTTGTCTCTCGCGAATCTCTGAAGGTCCATGATGTGTGGCATAACTACTCATTTGTTCCGCAGCCGTTCCGGCCAATGGCTCCTCCGAAGGAAGTGCTATCCATCCCGTCGGACGACGCGCGAGACTCTGCGGAACTGACTGCGGAGCAATTGGCGTCTATGACGCTCGATGACGTCATCAAACGTTTCGAAGAAGTGGAGTGGTCATATCTGCCGTTTCATGTGGAGACTGTTGAAACAACAACGGTCGATCGACATTTACCGACAACCGACGCAAACTCGCTGCAGGCCTTTGAGGGTTTTGCAACGGTTCAGTACGCTGGACGAGTTGAAGGGGACTGGCGGCTGATGAAGGACTATCGACATACTGTCAGATCCAGGACCAGTGACTTCAGCAGAACCCTGAGAAAGCCTGGAGAGATTCTTTCTGCGTCACGTTGGACTTCGCAGGATGTTTTCCCGATCATATCGCTGGCCGGGGTTTTTCCGCTGGCAGGGCTTGAGCCGATATCTGGCGAAATCCCGATGCTTTCGGACTTCGCCCGTAAGAATCCTGACAAAATCAAACTGGAGTGGGAAGACAGAGTTGCCAAGCTGACGGCGCAGACAGAATACGAAGGGTTCAAAGGTGATGTCTCGGTATGGCTTCGCCCGGATCTAAAATGGCATCCTGTCCAGATGAAGCAGTTTCGGCAGGGGCAGGAGGGCATACCGGTCTTTGAGTGGCATCTCCACCAGGTCGATGTTTCAGGACAATTCGCAAGAGTGCTTTCCGGACAAGGCAGGCAACTCCTCAGGCCCGGAGATTCCCCAGAGGATTCGAGATTTGATAATATCGACTTCCGAATCAAAGGGAACCGTTTCCAGGGGGCCGTTAGAGAAAACGTATTCTCTCTATCGACGCCAGTTGGAGGATCGCCGCTCCCTCCGGTTTCGCTTCCAAAGGTTGTGTATGATATTAAGTCGAACGCTTCCGTTACTCCCCAGGTTCAACTGTCGCAGGAGATTCCGACTCCGGCTGAGGTTCTTCTTCTGAAAGGAAACGAAATCGAAAGGGAATTGTCGAAACTGCGGCTTCAACCAGACGGTCAGTCGGAGAGGATCTCCGAGTTACAAAAGGAACTCGATCGGATCAGGCGTATTCAACAATACCGGAAGCCGTTGACCGTTTTTCACTTGTCGCAAGCAAAGGCAATCGACCTTTGCATGCTGCTGATTGAACGTTATCCGGAAGAGTACAATGCATTCACGGTGGATGAAAAGCTCAACGCCGTTCTGGCTCGCGTGGAAGAGCCGATGAGGACTGAAATCGGTGAATTGGTCAATAAGCTCGAAGGCCAGCGGAGACAGGACTGGCCAGCAGGCAAGCCGATCGGAAATGTCGATTTGAGTCGGCTTTATGCTGATCCGCATCACATTAAACTCTTCAGGCATCATCAGGGGGATTTCGAAAACACGAAACGAATCCTGACCGAGCTGTATTCCGGAACAGGGCAGGTTATTTCGGCAGATGACGCTCGAAGGCTGTTCATTGTCCGTGGAACGCCAGAGCAGCTTCAGGAAGTGGAGGCTGCAATTCGCGACCTCCAGTCGCAACCGCTGAAAGTCCCTGATACAGACTTGAACTTTCAAAATCTGTCGGAGATACGGAGGCAATGGCGAAACGCCGATAGTCGTGCAAAAGCCACAGCTCGGAACATTAGACTATTCGAGGCTGACCCGCTTGGGGAAACACCGGCAATCAAGAAACAGATCGCGGAACTCATGGTACAACTTGAGAAGGAAGTCCATTCTGCGCGTATACTTGAGCAACAGGTCAGGCATTTCGATTTGAGCCAGTTTGAAGAACGACTCAAGAACCTTCGCCAGATCGTTGATGCCCACGACAAACTGTCAGATCGAATCGTGCAAAAGCGCGTCGCTGAATTGCTTGAGCGTGAGCCGGAAGCTCGGGAGGCTCAGCTCCAAACCGCCAGAGTAAAGATTGAAGTCTTTGAATTTGATCCCGGAGAACCGGTTCTGAGGGAGTTCTTTGAACGACAAACGCTCATGGAGGACGAATTTGATCTTGAGATGGGGGAATTGATGAAGACTCATAGAATCAGTCGCGCCATCAAGCAAACTATCGACCTGGCTTTGGCGGAAGAAACCACGATCCCTCATGTCCGAGCAGAAGATCACCATTCAGTCTCATTGCTTGTGAACGAATCAGACGGAGTGCCGTCTGTCATTGTCACGATGGAACAATCCGCGAGAACAGTGGAAGACAGAACATCGGAACTCGAGGCGACGGACGCACGGTCCAACAGTAACCGGGCAACCTCGTTCGTGACATCTGGTCTCCAGTATGGCGGACCCTGGAAATTGTTCGGCCCTTTTCCTGCGCGCAACAATCGTGTCTGGTATGCGCGACTACGTATTACGAAGTTGGCAGCCTCCGATGCCACGCTAATCTCGCCCGAAGAAGTCCTGACCGTGGTACTCCGTTGGGGACTCGCGGCGGACCAGCACCAAGAGCTGTCGGTACGCGTCGCAGAAGATGGATCGATTCAATTGCCGACGATCGGTTCAGTTTCTGTCGGCGGGCGTACCCTTAAAGACGCCGAGAACCAGATTGTGGAATCTGCCACAGTGAAGAAACAACTCTTCACTGATCTCACCGTGTTCATTACGCGAAATGCGGAACAACCTTAGAACGCAACATGCGTATTCGAGTGGCGGACAATCATTGCAAACGAGTTCCCAAACTTGTTCTGGAGTTCTCACAGGATCAGGCACGGCGAACTGTGCCGGGTTCGTATGTCGTCCCGGCAGGTCGCATTCTCGAAGTTCTTCAGCAGTTGAAGCTCGAGTGATTCGCAGGCGGAGTTGCTGATGTGCCCTGAATTATGGCCACGCAGGAAAGGAACTCGACTGGGCAGACCCGGAGGCAAACGAAGTTCTATGACGTTGTGCTGCCGCAGCGTGCAGTCGCTGATGATTGTTAAAGTAGGTCCTTTCTGCCGGAAAGGACTTTCGCCGCAAGGTGAACTGCCGTGGGAAGCACATCCGCTCCACGTCGCCGCGTGGCTCTTTCTTGCCACCCAGTCTGGTCGCTGGTCGCGGCGTGGCCGCGAAGTCCTGCTCGGCAAGCAGGACCTACCGAATTCCGCAAAGGCACCCGCCGCCGGACTCCTTGCATGTCTGCTCGTCACACTGGCAGATCATTGATATACTCGTGGCGGGGATTGATCTGCAAGTGCCCGCCGAACGGAGACTGTTCTGCCTCGTCACGGGCGGCGATTGCTTTGACAGACCTGGAGATTTTGGATGGCACATTCGTTTAACCGCGTGGGCAACGCCCCGCGCTTTGTATTTCAAATCTCAAATCTTAAATACGAAATTTCCAATAGAACAATCGCGGCCCGCTGGGCACGCGGTTAAACGTGGTAGTGCCAACCGCGTGCGGGATGAACCTTGACAACGCACCAAGTGGCGGAAGAATGACGGACCGGGAGTTTGACGGCATGAATCACATCGTTGTGGCATTGAACTGGCTCACTGGCCGGTTCGTTTTTTTCGTCGCGATTCTTGCGGCCTGCCACGCTGCCTTGGCGGCGGAGGAAGAAGCACCGGATTTCGAGACGCAAGTCGTTCCGATTCTGAAGACATACTGCTACGAATGCCACGCTGGTGGCGAGAAGGAAGGTGATCTGGCGCTGGATCAGTTTTCCACAGCGGACCAGGCTCTCGCAAGATCAGATGTGTGGTGGAGTGTTCTGAAGAATGTGCGATCGCAGTTGATGCCGCCAACAGGACATGATCGACCGTCGCCAGCCGAAGCTGCCACACTGGTGAACTGGATCAAGTTTCGTGCGTTTCAGATTGATCCTGAGAATGTCGATCCTGGCCAGATGGCCGTCCGACGCCTCAACCGCACCGAATACGGAAACACAGTCTCCGATATGATGGGCATTCGCTTCGACGCTACGATCCTGTTCCCGCCGGACGATTCGGGATTCGGTTTTGACAACGTCGGTGACGCGCTCAGCTTTTCCCCGTTATTGATGGAGAAGTATTTGCATGCGGCGCAGTCGATCGTGGATCGAGCGATCCCGAAGGAGACATGGGTCGTGCCGGCTCAGGAGTTCTCCGGACGCGATTTTCGCGACACCGATGCCAACGTCTCCGGCGAAGGCTTGCCGTCCACAAAACCCGCGCATCTGAAACGCACGATTGCGATTAAGACGGCAGGGAAATACAAAATCGACGTCGCCGTTAAGCTGCATGGATCGTTTGAGTTTGATCCTTCACGCTACGCCGTTGTGTTTCGCATCGACGGGCAGGATCGCAGCACAAACGAATACGGCTGGGACGAAAGTAAGCTGCTGCAGTCTGAATTCTCAGAAGACTGGACCGCCGGCGATCATGAATTGTCATTCGAACTCACGCCGATCCCGACCGAAAAACTGACGGAACCAAAGACGTCGGAAGAATCCACCTACGCGCGATTCGAAGTGAATTCTGTCCGCATCGAAGGCCCGGAAGGGACCACGGAATTCGTGCATCCTCCCAATTACTCACGCTTCTTCCCGCGAGACAATCCGCCTGCGGACGCTGCCGAACGGCACGCCTACGCTGAGGAAATTCTCCGCAAGTTCGCAACTCGTGCGTTTCGCAGCCGAGTGAAACAGGCGACCGTCGATCGGCTGGTGACCATCGCTGAACAGGCCGCGCAGCAACCGGATGCGACGTTTGAATCGGGCATCGCTCAGGCCATGACCGGCGTGCTGGCGTCGCCGCGATTCTTGTTTCGGCTGGAATCCTCCGGTGCGGCCGATGCGGGAAAGCCGTTCGCGGATGTCGATGAGCTGGATCTGGCGTCGCGGCTGTCGTACTTCCTGTGGTCCACGATGCCCGATGAGGAATTATTCGAACTGGCTCAGCAGGGACAACTGCGGAATCAGCTTTCCGCTCAGGTCGCGCGGATGATGCGGGATCGGCGCGCGAATGAATTCCTGCGAAATTTTGTCGGGCAATGGCTGAGAACGCGCGATGTGACGCAGGCGACTGTTGATCCCATTGCCGTGCTGGGACATCAGAAAGAATACGAAGCCCTGCTGGCCCAGTTCCGCGGTCGACGTGGCAGATCGTTTGGTCAGGAACTGACCCCCGAAGAACAGAAGACGCGCGACCGCTTTCGCGAACTGCGAAAGATCTCCGATGACTTCGACGGCGAACTCAAACGGGCGATGCAGCGGGAAACCGAATTGTGCGTCGAACATATCGCACACGAAAACCTGAGCCTGCTGGATCTGCTCGACTGCAACTACACATTCGTCAACGAGAAACTGGCAAGGCACTACGGACTTCCGGATGTCCAGGGCGACGACATGCGACGAGTCGAACTGCCGCCGGAGAGCGTTCGTGGCGGCGTGCTGTGTCATGCGTCGATGCTGCTGATCACGTCGAACCCGACGCGTACTTCCCCTGTGAAACGCGGCCTGTTCATTCTGGATAACATCCTCGGAACGCCAGCCCCCCCTGCCCCGCCTGGAGTTCCGGCACTTGAAGCGGCGGCAGACAAATTCGGGGATCGCGAACCAACTCTGCGCGAGTTATTGACCGCTCATCGCGAATCGGCCTTGTGCGCGTCATGCCATGCGAGAATGGACCCACTGGGACTGGCTCTGGAGAATTTTAATGCACTTGGAAACTGGCGAACGGAAGAAAATGGTGCGGCGATTGACGGATCTGGTACACTGATCACAGGAGAATCGTTTCAGGACGTGCGTGAACTGAAGCACATTCTCCGAGAACACCATGCTGCGGATTTTTATCGTTGTGTCACTCAGAAAATGCTGACGTTTGCCATCGGTCGAGGACTCGAACAGAGTGACGAGCACACGGTCGATCTCATTGTCGAACGCCTGCAAAATAGTGGTGGCAAATTCAGCGACCTCATCGACGGTGTGATCGCGTCGGCACCGTTTCAGAAGATTCGTAATCCCGCACAGACCAGGAATTAGTGTATACGTTTTTACGTAGGCCGGACCAAGCGCAGCGCCGTTCCGGCAAATCGCTCAAGTGCCGGAA
>JAYTAK010000850.1:0-3270 GCA_043737515.1 Candidatus Kuenenia sp.
CGCCTTGAACAGGTCTCCTCTGCCAAGCTGATTAGCGATCTCGCCCCAAAAGAAGTGGTCCGGGGTGTTGCGTCCATTGAACGCAGCGATGCTCGCGCCTTTGAAGGACGAAGCATGCGGCATTCCAGCACAATACGTCTTGCGGAGATCCGCATGCCGAGCGAGCAAGCCGAAACCTACCAGCAAGTGCGTTTTGCCTCCGCCCATCGCCTGCTTCAAATGAAACACTGCTTGCGACGAAGCACCCGCCAATCGCGCGTTGCCCTCTGTAATCAGGTCCTGCATGCCCTGAGTGACGAAGGTCTTCTCAAAGAACTCCGTCCCATCGCCCTGAGTCGTGATCAGCTCATCCAACTGTTCGATCTGGTCGCTCAGCTTGATCGACAGCGAGATATGCTTCGAACGGGCGCAGTTGCTTGTCGTTATGCGGCATGACTCAAGTCGATGAACCAACAGATCGTCGGCTCCCAGTGAATGATCCTGATTGCAGAAGATTCTTCATGCCGCGTCGGTTGTCTGCTCAACCGGTTTTGGTCCGATCGATTTCGAGCCGCCTTTGTGCCGCGCCTTCAGATCGAAGAGTCCGAAAATCTCTGTGGCGTTCAGGCCGAGCGAAACGTTGTTGTTGTCGCCGTCGCCCAGAATCGCGGCGAAGAGTTCGCGTTTCTCCCGCAGGACACGATCGATGCGTTCTTCGATCGTGTTCTTAGAAATGAATCGCGTCACGATCACCGGGTTCTTCACGCCGATGCGGTGGGCTCGGTTGATTGCCTGATCCTCGATCGCGGGATTCCACCAGCGGTCGAACAGGAACACGTAACCCGCGAATTGAAGGTTCAAGCCAACCGCCCCTGTCCCGTAACTCATGAGCAGAATATGAGCGTCTGGGTCTTCTTTGAATTTCGCGAGGATCGGCTCGCGCTTGCTGTTCGGCACGCCGCCGTGATAAATCAGCGGATTGAATTCTTTCAGCTTGGGTGCCAGCCAGTCGATGGTCTTCGTCCACTGACTGAACAGAATGGCCTTTCCACCGCTGGCCCCGATTTCTTCCATGTCGGCCAACAGCCGTTCCAGTTTGGCACTTTCTCCTGTGAGCGGATCGAAGTTGGTGATCTGTTTCAGCCGCAGCACGAGTTCAAAAACGTGCTGCACGCTGATGGTGTCACCCATCTCGTTCAACTGAATAATGCCTTCTTTCTCAGCCGTGCGATACGCCAGCTCCTGCGCGTCCGTAAGTTCCAGTTCGGCATCGCGATCGATGCGCGGAGGCATATCTTTCATCACCAGATCTTTGGTCCGCCGCAGAATATACTTCTTCGCCAGCTTTGAAAGTTGTCGCAGATCGGGATTCGCCGCCTTTGGAATCACTTCCATGAACTCAAACAGCGCGGCCAGTTCTTCGGGACGATTTTCGATGGGCGTTCCTGTCAGCGCCCAACTGCGACGGCGTCTGATGGAGCGCGCGGCTTCAGCGGTCCGCGAATCACGGTTCTTGATGCGTTGGGCTTCGTCAAGGACCAGCAAGTCAAATTTTGGCTGTTCGTCTTCCGGGATTTCGGCAATGTCGCGTGCCATCGATTCGTAGTTTGCGATCAGAATCGGAATGCCGGGCATCGTCCAGAGCATCCGCCGCCGTTGTCCGTTACCTTCGACAGTGACAATGGGCAATTCCTCCGCCCATGTCTTGAATTCACGCTGCCAGTTGGGAATCAATGGCTTCGGGCAGATGAGGACGATCCGCCGGGCCTGACCGCTGCGCAGCAGCAGGCGGATGGCAGTGAT
Source organism: Candidatus Kuenenia sp. (assembly GCA_043737515.1). GTDB lineage: Bacteria > Planctomycetota > Planctomycetia > Planctomycetales > Planctomycetaceae > SXXK01. The sequence goes on from JAYTAK010000850.1 coordinate 1,783, forward strand.
CGTCTGCATCGTTTTGCCGAGTCCCATCTCGTCCGCCAGCAGCGCGGAATGACTGGAGAACAGCCAGGCGATGCCTTCGTACTGATAGCCGAACGGTTCGAACGGCATGATGAGTTCCTGTTCGGCCAGCCATGATTCGAGCGGCGGCTGCAGCAGGTAGAAAAGGCGATCCTGAAGTGACAACGCATCCGAGGGTGGTTTGATCCGAGTCACCTTGCGTGGCTTTTCACCGCCGCCCGCTTCGTCAACGTCTTTCTTCGGTGGGCCAATTCTTTTCAGTTCGACTCCGTCAGATGACTTTGTGGTGTCAACTTTTGGAGGCAGGAATTCCATGCCTTCCGGAAGCGTGAGTCCGATGCACTTGATGGGAATCCGCCGCGCAGTCCACGACGGCACGAAGTCCAGCACCGTATTGAGCGAGACCGTCTGCGTTTCAATCGTTGGCAAACGTCCCAGTGCCGGATTGAATCCAGTCTGAGCGACATCGACTCGAACGCCGCGTTTCGCTTCGCGGATCAGCGCTGGATCAATGCCTGCTGCGGCGAGCGGGGGATGTAAATCCTCTGATTGCACCGCGTTGGAACCGGAGATTAACATCTCCGGCTCACCGCTTCGGACAAGATCGTCGTCGGTATTTTCTACGTCGTCGTCAAAATCATATTCGCTCATCGTGCAAATACCGTTTTGACGGTTTCCGCCAGGGCCTCGCGAACACGCTCAAGAGGTTCAGCCAGGTCGGCGGAATCGGGGATCAGGTGCTTTTGTTTCGACAGCAATTCGGCATCCAGTTGATGACTCGCGTGAAATCGAAGAATGCTGCCGCCAAGTCGCAATGTACCGCCCTGCTCGGCCACTTTGGATTTTGCATCTGCCGCGCAGGCAACCGGGATCGATGTGTGGTTGCGCAGCTCCAGCAGATTCGGATCGCTGGTAATGATCATGTTCGGCTTGATGGCAACCCGATCCAGCAGCGTGCTGCCGATGAGTTCGCCCAGCAGCCATGCACGCAGTGATTCGCCAAACAGGATTTCCTGCGTGCGATTGGGTTTGACTGGAGTCGTACACTGGAACTCCAGCGGGCGTCCGTTCTGATTGGTGATCAGCAGCCCGCCGATATGACCGCGACCATCGACTTCCATGGTCTCCATGAAGCCCAGTCGCAGTTGTTCCGTTTTCCCCGCCCCTGACATTCCGTTGTCTTTCCTCGGGACTGTGACCGATTGGATTTACGATACACCGGCAGAAACTGCCGGTCGTCTGCGTGCTGGTCCCTTTTTCAAGACGTCAGGTGACTGATCGTCGAATCGGAGTTCTCAGCTTTAGCAGCCGTTACAAAACTGAGACGCCCAAGTGATCGCCAGGCGATCGCGACTGGATAACCGTGCGCGCACGAATGTGCTTCGTCAGGACAAAGAATTGGGGTTGAATCTGTAGGCCGGACCAAGCGCAGCGCCGTTCCGGCAATTGCCAGACACCTGCCGGAACGGC
>JAYTAK010000851.1:0-7452 GCA_043737515.1 Candidatus Kuenenia sp.
GGCAAGCCGCAATGGTGGCCAGGTGCCGATTCCGGGTGATGGCTGGTCATGATCCGCGCTCGACGGAGGCAAGCTCCGCCGGGGCGTCAATTGGGTTGCCGGCGAAGCCCGCGCCAAAATTCATTTTTCTGTCACCAATTCTCTTGTCACACCCACCCCACCTTCTGTGAAGGGCAAGCTGATAATCTTAGCGATACCACAAGAATTCAACTGTTAGTAGTACGAAAAGGAAAAGAAACGGCGTCGTTGTTCCAGGTCCGAATACGAGTTCAACTCGGTGCGCCCACGAAACCGATTTGTTTTCCCTGCGATTTGTTTTGTGACTTCTGTGTCTTTTCGTGGCTAGCAACCAGAGCAGTTCACTGCCTCCCGCATGTCGCTGGTTTCAGTAATTTACTGGCTGCGACGATCGCAAGTAGGCGAACAGATCGCGGATCTGCTGTGCTTCGAGCAGCTTCAATGCACCTTCGGGCATGACGGATTGAGGGATGACGTGCATGTCTTCAATGTCGTCCTTTTTGACGATCACGTTTTGCCCATCGACGCCGCGGAGGATGACGATCTGGTTGTCTTTGTCGGCAAGAAATCCGTTGAGGACTCGACCATCGATCGTGACCACCACATAGTTTTCAAAGCCCTCGCGGATCTCAAGGCTGGGGTTGACGACGCTGATCAGCATCCGCTCCAGATTGGTGCGGGCGAACGGAGTCAGATCCGGACCGATGCGACCACCTTCCTCAAACAACAGGTGACAGCGACCGCAGTTCTGCATGAACAGTTGCTTGCCGGTTCGTGGATTTCCGGAACCGGCGGACAGCATAGTGTTCAGGCGAGCAATCTCCGACTGCACCTGAGCGGGCGACAGAGCAGCAATTTCACCCCAGTGCTTTTTGACAGCGGCGTTGATGGAATCATCCCCGTGCATGAGCATTTTTCGAAGCGCCGAATTGCTGATTCGTTCTTTGGGCACAGTTCCGGCATCAATCGCCTCGAGTAGTCGTTTGGACCACGTTGTGCGGCTGACCAGCAGAGCCTCAGCGGCGAGCTGTGGTTCTTCAGGCAACCCGGCGAAGCGTACCGTCACGTCATCGGCGATCTCAGCGGCATCATAATTCTGCAGAGCCGTCAATGTCGTGGCCAGGACGGTCGGATTCTGTTCGTGCTTCACAAGATCCAGCAGCACCGGCAGCAGATCGGCAGCATGAATCTGGCCACAGATTTCAATCAGTTGGCGGCGAATGTCGGGTGCTGCGGCGGTATCACGGACAGTTTTCACAGCTTCGGCCACCGCATCCGGCTGAGCCTGTCTGAAGCGGAGCGCCAGGGAACCACCGCCGCTCTTTGCGAGTGCGTTGATCAGTTCATCAGGAATCCCGGCCAGACTGCGACCTTGAAACGCTTCTTCAAAACCTTTGAGCAATCGATCGATACTCGGCTTGTCCGGAGCAGCACTCAGCAATGCCGCAGCGATGAGCAGATCTTCTCGAGTCCCCGCCAATGCATAGCGTTTCATCAGCCGTTCCGCGATGTGCTCCGCGACCAGCGGACGTTTCCATGTGGCCGGATCGGCGAGCACTTGTCGAATGATGTCATTGATAGTCGTGCGTCCGACCTGAGATTCGATCGCCCACCAGATCAGCAGCGGCTGATGAATGTCGGTCGCGTCCTCGTCAAAGTGCAGCAGTTCACGAATGATGGGCAAAGCCAATTCCGGCGGCAGACGTCGCGCGGAACATGCCATCTGCTTCCGGACGTCGATGTACGGTTCCTTGCTGGCGGTTTGAGCGATCGCGGCGGCGACGCTGGCGGACACCGTCTTCGGATCGCAGACAAGTCGCACGGTCCATGCGCGTACGAAGGGCTCGTTGTGACCGAGCAGTTTGATGGCGGCTTCGTCTGTCAGGCCTCCGCAGGCGTTGAGTGCCCAGAGGCGTTCCAGAGCGGACTGGCCGGTGGTGGCTGCGAGTTCGGTGGTGAGTTGAGGGATGACGGAAGGATCTTTGCGATCTCCAAGAAGTCGGACCGCAGTTTGCCGATGCCATTTTGAGGGATGGTCGAGGAGTTTGATGAGGTCGGTGGTGGACGTGACTCGAAGATTGTTTTGTACCGGGGGGCTGACGCCGCCCCGCTCGCCTTTATGAATCAACTTATAGATGCGGCCGTTTGTGCGATCAATTCGACCGGCGTAGTGGCTGCTGTGGTCGATGCGTTGTTCGTACATGTCGGCGATGTAGATTTCACCGTCGGGGCCGGCCTTGATATCGACGGGACGGAACCACGGATCATCAGTCTTCAACACGCGTTCGACGTCTTCCGTTTCAAATGACGACTGATACGGCTTGAAGTTGCTCAGCACGACCTGGCCCTGAAGCGGTTCGATGCCGAACAACTGGCCTCGAAATCGCTGCGGCAGCGTGTTCTCTTCGTAGATAATGAAATTGTGCGTAAATCTCGGCACGCTGTGATGCTTGATGTTTTCAAAGAAGCCGAACGAATACGGATTCGACAGCGGCCCGTGTTTCCCAAAACCCTTGCGATAGTATCCACCCTGCACATAATGAAACCCGCGCGTGTCGCCGCCGTTGTGGCCGGAAAAGATGCGGCCTTTTTCGTCGATCTCGCAGCCAAACGTATTGCCACCGCCTTCCGCGAAGATCTCGTAGATGTGCTGCTCCGGATGGTATCGCCAGATCAGTTGACCCAGCGATCGCAACGGCTGATCTTTGGTGCCGGGCTTCTTCACGACGCCGGTCACGGTGCTGCCCTGAGCCCCGTACAGCCAGCCATCGGGGCCGAAGCGCAGACTGTTGATCACGGAATGTGAATCTTCGATGCCGAATCCTTCGAGCAGAACTTCCGGATCACCGTCAGGAACATCGTCTTTGTTTTTGTCAGGATAGAACAGCAGATACGGTGGATTAGTCACGTACACGCCGCCGCGCCCGATCGCAAATGACGTCGCAAGATTCAGCCCATCGACAAAGATTCTATGCTCGTCATAAACACCATCACCGTCCGTATCTTCATGCACGCTGATCCGATCTGCACCCTTGTCGTGATGCGGTGGCGCGGGCGGAACTTTGTCATAGACCGAACGCAGAAACGTATCACGGCTCAACATTTTGAGACCTGCGATATCCGGATACTGACGATACTCCATGACCCATAATCGGCCGCGTTCGTCCCAGGACATGAAGAGCGGTTGAGCAATATCCGGATCGCCAAGTACCAACTGCACGGACAGATCATCCGGCGTCTTGAAATGTTTGACGGCTTCGGTCGGGCTGAGCGGTTCCGTATCGCCATTGCGGCGAGACACATATTTTTCGATGTCATCGACAGTGTCGGTTTTGAGATACACGCCCTTGGCGACAGCATCCGGTTCACTGAGCGGTTGCGTGGCATCAAAGCCAAAATCTGCGGCTGTCGCGGTCGCCCATGCTGCATCGTCACCCGGACGATACTGCCAGACACCTTCCATTCGCACGGCCTGCCGGAGTTTTTCATTCATCAGCACCGGCGGAGCGACACTGAAATTCGGACGTGGATCATTCTGGTAGACTCGAATGGCTACCGCCAGAAATCCTCCGCCCTTCACCAGAGAAGGATCCACCACATAGCGACCACGTTCACCCAACCCGCTGCGAAACTGCGGAGGAAACGTGCCTGTGGCTCCGACAGGCTGACCACCTACATACGCGGATCGAGCGTCATCCAGTGCTTCCAGAAACAGCGTCAACTGCTGGCCGTCCCATTCCGGCGGCACTTTGACGAGCGTGCGATACCATGAAAATCCGTCGACCGGTGCCAGATCTCCGCCCGGCACGCTGCGCCAGGCATCCGGTACGGTCAGCGTTTTCCAGTCGTCGGCACTGGCGATCACAGGAACAATCGAAACAGTCAGCAGACAGGCAATCGTGAAGTATCGCCGGAGGCAGGAAATCATGGGCAGGCCTTCGAACAGAAGGAGAAGGAATCGAGGTGGGAGCCTCAATCATTTCGTGTTCACCTGCGAATTGCAACCGTAGCCGCAACTCGCCTGTCAGGTCCTGCCAGGCGAGCGGAGCGGCGTGAGCCCTCCGGTATGTCGTTTTTGTACCGGCAAGCTGACGCATGCGGCTTGCCGTTAAACGATTAAAACGCCAATCCCGCCGCTCGCCGGGAATCCGACGACTATAAACCGGGCTTGGGTGGCTTCACCGGATCTTTCCAGGGATCGACGCCCGTCGCTTTGATGCGGCGTTTGAAAACGCTGTCTCCGCAGGTCACGTACAGGACGTCACGTTTTGGCCCGCTGAAAATGACGTTCGACAGCCATGCATCTTTGGGCTTGTTCAGGATCAGATTGACGCGACCCAACTGGTCCATCACCTGCACGCCCATAGCCGTCGTCACATACATGCGACCTTCGGTATCGACCGCCATTCCATCCGCGCCGGTTTGCACATGATCGGTGACATGCAGCCAGCCGTATTCCTGTTTGGATCCCAGCGTTCCGTCCGGCTGAATCTGGAACGAATAGCAGAAGCGTCCGCGCGTGTTTGCGACGGTGAGCAGAGACTGATCGGGAGACGTCATCACGCCGTTCGGGAACTCAATGCCGCTGTCCACTTCTTTCTTTTCACCCTTGATTGTGAAGTAGAAAATCTTCTTGTTGTCGGGATCTGTGCAATAGCCCGTTCCGTTACTCAGCAACACCAGATCGTTGCCCTTGATGCCATCGACGACAACATCTCGGGTTTTTCCGTCTGCCGAATAGCGCACGATCTGACCGTCGGCGTGGCGACAGGCGTAGAGCAGACCGTCCGGCCCCAGCATCAGGCCATTGGCGGCACCGGAGTCCTCCGCAAAGACGGAGACCTTGCCGTCGGCACTTACCTTGTGGATGCGGTTGTTCGGAATGTCGGTGAAGTAGAGTTCTCCCGCGTCGTTGGCGGCTGGACCTTCCGTGAATTTGTGCCCGCTGCTGACGAGCTGCCAGTCTTCGCCCTCGATAACCAGATCCATACGACGCTCTTTGGCCTTGCCAATCTTGAGCGGTTCCGGATATCCGCGCCAGGTCCAGCGCAGGGCGTCCGGCATGATGGCGGCGCTGTGTTTTCCGTTGTGGCCGCCTTCGCCCCAGACGTGATTGACGTCGTAGCCGGAGTACTGCAGCGCGGACAACATGGCCTGGTTCGCGTGCCACCAACTTCCGGCGTAAATGTCCAGATCGCCGCTTCCGTCCTGAAGAAAGATTCGCAGTGGTTTGTTTTCCGTCTTGCGGACGAGGCCAGGAAACGCATCCGCTCCTCGCAGCGCGACGAAGGTACCGATTGTGCTGATGACTCGGCGAAACGCATCCGGGCGTTCCCATGCCGCGTTGAACGCACAGATGCCGCCGGAGCTGGCACCGGCGAGACATCGGTCGTCCGGGTTGTCGCTGAATTTCCAGGACTTCGCGACTTCCGGCAGAAGTTCGTCAATCAGGAATCGCGCGTAGCGGTCTCCGAGTCCATCGTATTCGAAGCTGCGGTTAAAACGCGGCTGGGAGTTTTCGTTGGCCGCGGGGACACTGCCGTGTCCGACAAAGATCCCGAGTTGCACAGGCACTTCGCCCGCATGAATCATATTGTCCAGCACGGTTGGCAACCGCCAATTGTTTGCCATGCCGAGTCCGTCCTGAACGATCATCAGGCACGGCGGTTTTTCCGGGTCGTACTGAGCGGGAACGTAGACCCAGTATTCGCGGACAGTGCCTGGGAAAATCGTACTGCGAAATTCAAACGGCCCTTCGACCTTTCCCTGCGGCACGCCGTCTCTGACTTCACCTTCCGGTGGAACCGGATATTCATCTTCCGTCCCACTGGCTGATGCGGCAGTAAGGAACACGGCCAACAGTGAAAACAACAGTCGATGCATGGCTCTTCAGTCTCCAGGTGGAAGAAATCCCGCGCCGTCAGAAATCGGGTGTAGCCGGAATTCGAGAGGATTCGGTGGTCGGTTCCGAAGTCTCATCACTTCGGCCACAACGCCTTGCAGCACTGTACTGGATTCTCTGTTAGAGTACAGGCTTCAGCCTTCCGCACCACGGCGGGCCAGTTGGCGACTTTGCGACTCCTGTAGGGTGGGTGAAGCGAAGCTCAACGCACCATGGCTGTAGACAAATCCACAGTGGTGTGTTTCGCTCCGCTGCACACACCCTACTGCAAATTGACAAATTGGCCAGCCGTCCTGGCCGCGAGGAGTATAGATCCTTTCTTCCCCACATCGGTGCATTTTCCGTGCATCTTTACGGCCGTAGTTTTTTCGGATTTCGAGATTCGGATTTCGGATTTGCGGCTTCGCCGCGCCCGTTGTCATGCCGAGAAGTTCGGAAACTGTGCCGTCTGAGTCTGTTCGATTGGCGCTCAAGGCCGTATAAATTTCCGGCTGTGAAACTGCGGTTTGATTTTCGGCCTGAGCGGTCGAAGTCGCAGAGTCTGAGGTCGGGCCTGGAATGGTTGAGGAACAGCAAGATGGACGAATTCATTCAGATGGTGACTAAGCAGCTTGGTGTGAGCAATGAAACGGGAAAATCCGCGACTGGCGGAATCCTGAAAATGCTTCAGGACCAGCTTGGCAGCGATTTATTTGCCAAAGGGTCAGGCGTTTCGGCTCTGACCTGCATGACGAGTTTTACATACCAGGATTCATGAACACATTTTCCAAATCCATCACCGCAGCACAGATGCATGGCTGCGTGGCCATCGGGAACTTTGACGGCGTTCACCTGGGTCATACCGTGATGCTCAACGCGCTGTGGGAGCTGGCCGCAGAGCAGGGTACTCAGGCTGTGGCCGTGACGTTTGATCCTCATCCGATCGCCGTGCTGCGTCCAGAGTTCACTCCGCCGATTCTGACAACCGTCGAAGACCGAATCGAATTGCTGCGCGCCGCCGGAGCGGATTCGGTGATCGTGCTGCCTGTCACAAAGGCACTCCTGGAAATGACGGCCGAGCAGTTCTTTCACGCTGTCATTGTGGATACGTTTCGCGCGCAAGGTGTAGTCGAAGGGCCAAACTTTCGGTTCGGTCGTGACCGAAAAGGCGACACGGCGATGTTGCAGGGATTCTGTGAGCGTGCGTCCTTGCCGTGTCGCATTGTGCGTCCCGTCGAAACCCATGGGCAACTCATTTCATCCAGTCGCATTCGTGAACTCCTCTGCAGCCGATCGCTGCGTCAGGCGACCGAGTTCCTGGGACACCCGTATCGGATGACGGGAGTCGTGCGGCGTGGTGCAGGTCGTGGCGCGGGGCTTGGTTTTCCCACCGCGAATCTTGCAGAAGTTGCCACACTGCTGCCGGCACACGGTGTCTACGCCGGGCAGTCGATGCTGGATGGAAAATGTTATCCGGTGGCTGTCAGTATTGGGCCGAATCCGACATTTGGCGAGCATCGTGAAAAAGTCGAATGTCACATTGATGGCTTTAG
>JAYTAK010000852.1:0-7448 GCA_043737515.1 Candidatus Kuenenia sp.
AGAATCCCGCGCGGAGCAGTTGATTGATCGGGTCAACACGACATCGACCGTGTGGCTGGGATCAACGCTGGAGTGCGTTCAGTGTCACGATCACAAGTACGATCCATTCACGACGACGGACTACTACAGTCTGCTCGCGTTCTTCAACAACACGGCGATTGAAGCGGATCGCACCAATTCCAGCCAGCCGTCTGGAATCGTCCTCAAACCTATTTCGAATACGGCCCGCTGCCGACCAACGGTCGGTCGGCGAAGCCCTGCTTCATGCACTGCCGAATCGCCTCAACGGCAGTTGTGATATCCGGCGTCGTTACATCCAGGTGGGTTACGACTCGCATGCGTTGGCCTCCCATTGGACCGATCAGAACGCCCTGCTCTTTCAACGCTCCCGCGAGCTGAATTGCCAGCCCGTGTCCGGCGTCAATCTCGAAGAATACCAGATTCGATTTCACGCGATCGACGTCGATCCGGATTCCGTCAATCGAAGCCAGCCCTGACGCCAACTGCCGGGCGTTCGCATGATCGTCCTTCAGCCGTTCGACGTTATTCTCCAATGCATAAATGGCAGCAGCGGCGACGATCCCGGACTGTCGTAACGCTCCGCCAAAGAGTTTTCGAATCCGTCTGGCCCGCGCGATGTCATCTTTGCTGCCGATAAGGACTGAACCCATCGGACAGCCGAGGCCTTTCGAAAAGCAAATCGAAATCGTATCAAAACACCTGCCAATCTCGGATGCCGAGTATCCTGCTGCGACAATCGCATTGAACAGTCGCGCCCCGTCCAGATGCCGCTTCAATCCGTTCGATGTGGCCCAGTCGGAAACTCGCTGCAAGTGGTCCAAAGAATAGACGTGACCTCCACCAAGATTGGTTGTGTTCTCCAGACACACAAGCCGAGTCCTGGCATAGTGCTGATCGTTGACACGAATCTTGCCCTCAAGAACATCCAAATCCAGCATTCCGTCTGCGGCCACAATCGCGCGGACCGTCACGCCGCTCAACGCCGCCGGCGCGCCGCCTTCGAAATTGGAGATATGACCCGTTTCGTTAATCAGCAGTTCATCGCCCGGCAGACAATGAACACGAACTCCCATCTGGTTGCTCTGCGTTCCCGAACAGGCAAACACGGCCGCTTCGTGCCCGAACATGTCGGCCACAAACCGTTCCAGTCGATTGACAGTCGGATCTTCGCCCATGACGTCATCGCCAACTTCGGCGTTGATCATGGCCTGCAGCATCTCAGACGATGGTCGAGTAACCGTATCGCTGCGAAGATCGATGATTCCTGAGGACCCGGATTTCAAGGGCGTGGCTTTCGAAGAACGGGAATGGATCGGAAAAACTCGGCAAAACTGAGAGGCAGACTGTACTTCGGCCCGCAGGTGGCTTCAATCAGGCAGCAAAAGTAACGTGGAGTGGCATTCGGACCGCTCTTTGTCTCACAGATCATACAAGATTTGAACATGGCTTCACCACTGTCCATCACGACCATCGATTGCCGACAGGGCGACGCGAAGGAACTGTTTCGCCAGCTTCGCGACAAGCTCAGCCCGCGCGGCGACGTCGTTTCGGAAGCCGGACGTCAGCGAACCATCGAACTCTTCGGCGAACCGCTCAGCCCGCGCGAAGTGGTGCGTCGAATTTGTGACGACGTGCGTGGTCGCGGCCTCGAAGCCGTTTTGCACTACACGTCAAAACTCGATCGACGCGATCTGACGGCGGAAACGATTCGCGTGACTCCCGAAGAACTGGCATCAGCGGCACGACAGGCGTCGCCCGATTTTCTGGCCACGATTCGTCAGATTCGCGACAACGTGGCGGAGTTCCAGCGGGCCGTGCTCCCGCAGGACACGCGCGTCGTGCGATCGGCAGGAAACGGCACGGTCGAACTGCGACAGCGACACTTACCCATGAGGCGCGTCGGCATCTGTGTGCCTGGCGGTGCCGCCGCGTATCCATCGACCGTGCTCATGACGGCTGTCCCCGCAATGACTGCCGGAGTTCGTGAAATCGCAATCGTCGTCCCGCCAACACCGTTTGGTGGTTACAACATCGACATGCTGGCGACCTGTCACGAAATTGGCGTGACGGAAGTCTACCGTGTCGGCGGGGCGCAGGCCGTGGCGGCGTTGGCCTATGGTGTGGAAGGCATTCCGCGCGTCGATAAAATCGTCGGGCCGGGCAACCTGTTCGTGGCCCTTGCCAAGCAGCATGTCTTTGGCGACGTGGATATCGACAGCATCGCAGGCCCAAGTGAAGTCATCGTCCTTGCTGACAAGACCGCTCGACCGGAATTCGTGGCCGCAGATCTGATCTCACAGGCTGAACACAGTCCGGGCTCAGGCGTACTCATCACATGGCATGAGCCACTGATTGAGGCCGTGCGTCAAGCGCTGGAAAAACAACTGGCGCAGCTTTCACGCGGTGACCTGGCGCGGCAGTGTCTGGCAGACTACGGCGCGTTGATTCTTGCCAGAAGTCAAGCAGAAGCCGCCGAACTGACGGACTTGCTGGCTCCGGAGCATCTCCACATTTCCATGGATGATCCGGAAGTCATGCTGAATCAGATTCAAAACGCTGGAGCGATCTTCCTTGGTCACTATACCCCGGTCGCCCTGGGCGATTACATCGCGGGCCCATCGCATGTCTTACCCACCGGCGGCACGGCGAGATTCGCCAACGGTCTTGCGGCAACGGATTTCCTGAAACGCAGTTCCGTGATTCAGTACGACGCTGCGGCCTTGCGTGCTGATGCTCCGAGCGTTCGTCTGATGGCTGAAAAAGAGGGCCTGACCGCTCACAGTGCAAGCGTGGATATTCGGCTGAAGTAAGGACAGCGTTCGCCGGCAACAGTTGCCCCCTGCTCCGAAAAACGATGGAGAATGGAATCGACATCTGCATCAGCTTTCGCCGTGAGCCGGACGGAATACCTCATGTCATTTTTCCGAATGTGGAATCCCGTACTTCCGGGCGAGACGCTTCAGTGCTTCTCGAGCAGGCTTTGTGCGACCGGCTTCGACGTCCGCCAATCCTTCGCGAATCGCCGCCAAGGTCTCCTCCCTGTCTGCTCGCGATGCCAAATCGAGCAGCGCCTGATATGCTGCGGCGTCCTGCACCACAACTTCTGCCTGTCCATTGACAGTCAATACCAGCGGTTCGCCGCTTTTCCGTAGCCGTTGCAGGTAATCGGCCGTCTGTCGTTTGAAGTTTGTCAGAGAGTCGATACCCTCGACCAGATTAACCATTGATGTGCCCCTGAATGGGAATAAAACGCACTTGATTCAATGCGAATTGCATGCTACCTGCGTCTGTCGTACGTAGCCAGTCCACATTACAGTTTTTCATCAGTGTTTGCGAAGTTCCAGAGTCCCGAAATCATGATCAAATCTGCCATCACGGTCAGCATCGTCGAACAGGCGCGCAAGGGGCCGTTTGTGTTTCATGACGGTGTTGCCGATGCCTGCCGCGTCGCGTCAGAACTTGGATTCGATGCCGTTGAACTGTTCGCTCCATCAGCCGAAGCGATTCGATCTCTGCCGCTTGCCGACTTGCTGCAACGCCACAACTTGAAGCTCGCAACGGTCGGCACAGGCGCAGGCATGGTGGTCCATAAACTACATCTGTGCGAACCCGATCCTGCACGCCGGCAAAAAGCCGAACAGTTCATTCGAGATATCATGAGCGCCGGAGCCGAATTTGCTGCTCCGGCGATTATTGGTTCGATGCAGGGAAAATGGGACGATGTCGTCGATCAGCCCACTGCACAGGGATACCTGCGCGATGCTCTGCAGCGTCTGGGTGAACACGCCGCATCGCTCGGCACAACGTTGATTTATGAACCGCTGAATCGTTATGAGACCAACATGGCCAATACGATGCAGCAAGGTGTCGAACTCCTTAAGCCGCTCGCCACGAAATCGGTAAAACTGCTGGCCGATCTGTTTCACATGAACATCGAAGAGGTCTCCATCGCCGATGCACTGCGCAACGCCGGGGCGCACATTGGACATGTTCATTTTGTGGATTCGAATCGCCAGGCGGCTGGCCGAGGCCACATGGACTTTGTGCCGATTGCCTCTGCCCTCGCATCAATCGGCTTTGATGGTTACGCTTCCGCCGAAGCTTTTCCAATTCCCGATTCAATGACGACGGCGCGCCAGACGATCGAAACCTTTCGGCGCTGCTTCCGGACGTAGAAATATGAGCGGCATGGTGCTGGCGGGTTGTCGATTTAAAGTGGGATAAGCTTCCAGCTTGTCATGTTTGCAAAATGTCTTTGGTTTTCATTCAGCGATGGCAAGCTGGAAGCTTACCCCACGTCGAAGTATTGGAAATCGTGAGAAAACTGGTGTGTTCCGCTGGCGCTACACACACCCTACTGAAATCACTAAATCAAAAGTCCGCCAGCGCCGAGCCGCTCACAGAACTCACCTTCACATTACCAAAAACTGGACCAACAGCAATGCTCCGTTCTGAACTCATTCATCCAAAGATCTCCGAAGTCCTCGCACGCGCGGGACACAGTTCTAAAGTCCTGATTGCAGACGGCAACTATCCGGCGGCCTCCGCGATCGGCCCGAAAGCCGAACTGGTCAGCCTGAATCTGGCACCGGGACTGGTGTCTGTGTCTCAGGTGTTGAAAGTGCTGTTGGCGGCGATTCCGGTCGAAGCCGTCAACACGATGGGCATGCCGGAAGACGATCCGTATCGGCTGCCGCATGATCCGCCGGTCTGGGATGAGTACCGCAGTATCCTGGCGAATGCCGGACTGGCGATTGAGCTGCAGCCGATCTCCCGCTGGGAGTTTTATAACGCCGTCGATTCCCGCGACCATGTGCTGACGATTCAGACCGGCGATCAGTCGCTGTGGGCGAATCTGCTGCTGACCGTCGGAGTCCGCAAAGCAGGTAATTGACATGATCATCGGGATCGGCACGGACATTGTGGAAATCGAACGTATCCGGGAAATGATTGAACGTCACGGCGATCATTTTTTGAATCGATGTTTCACGCCCAACGAAATTGAATACGCCAACCGACACCGCGATTCCACGGTGCGATTTGCGGGTCGCTGGGCCGCCAAGGAAGCCGTCGTCAAAGCACTCGGGACCGGTTTTGTGCAGGGTATCACGTTTCACGATATCGAAGTGGTTTCCCTGCATACGGGTCAGCCGACAGTGCAGTTGTCCGGGGAGGCGCTGCAGATCAGCCAGCAGCTAAAGATTGTTGAAGTTAAACTGACGATCTCACACGCTCGCGAATATGCGACGGCGACTGCGATCGGTGTGTCCGGGTAACATTCGCGATAGGTCGTATGAGTCGTATAGGACATATACTCGCGCCGGTGGCTTGCAACGATCGAGTCCGTAAACTACACATTCGCCTGGAATTGACTCAGACTCATCCGGAGCGCCTGCATGACCGATTCATTTAACCCATATTCCTCACCGCCACCGTATGGTCAGCCGCCGTACGGTCAGATGACTTCGGGGCCTCGGCCAAATGTTCCGAATCACCTCGTCAAGGCGATTCTGGCCACTTGTTTTTGTTGTCTGCCGCTGGGGATTGTAGCCATTGTATTTGCAGCTCAGGTCAACGGAAAGCTGGACGCCGGCGACTATGCCGGAGCAACCAGCGCTTCGGAACAGGCAAACATGTACGGCAACATCAGCATTGGACTTGGCGTGCTGCCTTTCGTCGGCATGCTGGTCCTGATGGTGATCGGAATGATTGCAGAAGCCATGTAGCCGCGAAACGAAACATGGATGATTTTTCGCGGTATCACAGATCCAATTCATCCGAAAATCAATTGAATCGTTCTGGCGAAATGAAGAGTTGATTCGTTCAAAAGCAGTTTCCAGATTCCTTAAACCGCACTCACATTCAGAAAGGCACACTTAATGTCAGGCCAGACTCCATTCGATCCGTATTCACAACCTGCTTCGGGACAATTTGGGCAGGGAGGTCCACGACCCAATATTCCGAACCATCTGGTGAAGGCAATTATCTCGACGGTCTGTTGCGGTTGTTTACCGTTGGGAATCGTCGCCATTGTCTTTGCGGCCCAGGTGAACGGTAAACTGGACGCCGGGGACTACGGGGGAGCTCAAAAAGCGTCAGACCAGGCAAGCCTTTGGGGCAACATTTCAATTGGGCTTGGAGTTCTTGGCTGGATCATCGGGATTGTAATTCAGGTGATTGCCGCGATGGCTGCAAATCAGGGACAGGGATTCTGATGCACGCAGCCTGTGCGCGCTCGATTCGAACACGACGACTCCTGCGACGATGCGGCTTTCTGGTTGCCGTCGCCGGAGTCGTTTGCCTCGGATACATCCTGTTACGGGAGAATCCGTCGGGGGAATGGCAGGCATTCTTTCCCAAGTGCATGTTTTTTCTGGCGACCGGTCTGCACTGCCCGGGTTGCGGCTGTCAGCGTGCCATTCATCACCTGTTCAACGGACGAATCCTGCTCGCCCTGCAGTACAATGCGATGGTCATCATCGCCCTGCCCTGGCTGACATGGGAAGCCGTGCGAGCGTCGTTGTTGTTTCTTGAACTTCCAGTGCCTCGAATTCTGGCAGTTCGCTGGCGGCTGAGCGGCAGGCAGGCCATGTCGATCGCCATCGCGGTGATGGCCTTCTGGATTCTGCGAAATATCCCCTGCCGTCCGTTTGAATGGCTGGCACCGCCAGTCAGCTCGCCCGAGCCAAATGACAAGCGTTCACAGGCTGCGATTCCTGTAGCCTGGACATTCATGTCCGAGACACTGCCAGGAGACGTCCCATTGCCAACGGATTCCTGATGCACAGCAATCATCGCTTCGATCGCGATTCATGGCTCAGCGACGGACATGAATGTCCATCCTACTCCTGCCGCAGCAGCGAAAAGCCGCGGATGACGTAAATCAGTCCGCTCCAGATTGTGACGCCAACCGCAATCCACAACATCACATCGCGAGCCGCAGGCAACCACGGCCAGCCCAGCCTTTCCGAAAGCGACAGCAGACTGCCGGTCACCGCCATGCATTGCAGGGTCATCTTCAGTTTACCAGCCATGCTGGCGGAAAAGTCTTTGCCTTCCTTTTCAAGGATGCCGCGCAGACTGGAAACGAACATCTCACGACCGATGATGATGATCACCATCCAGGCATTGACACCGGAATCAGCTTCTCCCTGCTTTTCCAGCAGAAAGACAAACGATCCGCACACGATGACCTTATCCACAAACGGATCCAGAATTCTGCCCAGGACCGTGATCTGCTTGTAACGCCGGGCCAGATAGCCATCCAGCGCGTCGGTGGAGGCCGCGAACACAAACAACGCGGCAGCGGAAATCCACCAGCCTCCCGCAGAGATCATGGAAAACAGCACCAGCGACAGCAGCAGCCGTGTGCCTGTGACCAGGTTCGGCATGTTCAGCGACTCACGCCCCAATACGGCCTTGCGTTT
>JAYTAK010000853.1:0-3268 GCA_043737515.1 Candidatus Kuenenia sp.
GGAGAAATTCCATACCGCCGTGGAAATCAATGACTTGTTTGACGAGAGTCCATTGGAAGATCGTCTGTGGGCTGCTCTCAAACGGCTGAAGATTGCGGCTGAACGCCAAGAGTACATTGAGCTCGATTCGGATATTGCTGCCCTTGATTTTGCCGCACTGGATTTTGCCATTTACTGCGCCCGCGGCAGAATTGACGTGGAAACCGATGGCGATACCTGGCACGCGAACCCGGAACGAGCAGCAGTCGACAATCGTCGTGACAACGCCCTTAAAATGGTCGGATGGACGGTCCTTCGGTTCAACACGACTCAAGTGTGTGAGCAGATTCTGGATTACTGCATTCCAACGATTGCCACCACGATCAATAATTTGGGTGGGTTGGACGAAAACGGCGTCGTGCCGCGCCGCATTGAGCTATCAAATGAGAGCGGCATGCACCAGAAGAGTCTGTTTGACGATTTGTGACTTGCCCCCGGCATTCGATCGACGCACCTCCGAGCAGGGAAAGTCCAGCCGGTTTCGCGGAAAGCCCTACGAATCGTGTGAACTGTGTTTGACGCCACTGTACGAATGTCGCTCTAATGTGGCGGTTTGTCGGTGGTCATTTTTGAGTCTGGTCTCCGGATAGTTTATTTGGGCCACCAAGGAGGTCATCATGGAAATTGAAGATCCGAGCAATCTGCCGCTTGTTGAACGCATTAACAAGGCGGATCATTTAGCACGCGAGCTGTGTGAGCACCTGCAACAGGCGTTTCTGCCAAAGCTGTCTGATCTGCGTTCGTCCAGTAAAAAGCTGGACCCGGAAGTCGTCAGCGACCAGACGATGTACGATCAAATGGCATCCGTCTTGAAAGCAGAGCAGTTTGCAACCGCAATCTACGCGAAGCTGATCAAGTATCTGCACAGCATCCAGAAAGATGCGGGTGATGTCCTCGGGATCGCCAACGCAACCTCGGAGGTCAAAGAGCGGAAAACGTTGATTGACATACAAGATATAGTGATGGAAGAACAACTTTAGCACAAAATCGGCGATTTGGTTTACAAGTGAAATGGTCTTGACTAACCTCCCGCCCGTCGCTCGCTGAGCCAGTGGAATTTGGCCAGCAGCGAACCAGCCTGAAGTGGGCTATTAAGGATTTCTGATTTCGATTTTGGCTCATTGCCACGCGAAATCAGTCAGCCGAACGGAATCGGTTGTGTACTGCGGAAAGGACTCTGCCATGCCTGTCACACTCTCCATCGTTCAACGATGGACCAATGCCTGCATTGCCCGTCTTCGCTTGCAGGGCTCAATTCGCTTCCAGCCCGCTTCGCACTTGAGACACAGCAATTCGCTGTGTCCAGTCGATTCAGCTCAACCTGGGAGGGAACCTGTTCATGAGCATTCAGAAACCAATTGTAGGCATCACTGGTGATTTTCGTCCGGAGCGCTACAACGGCGCCGCACTCACCTGGTTTAACACGGGGTATTACGACTGCGTGACCGCTGTCGGTGGGATTCCGATGCTGCTGCCACCGCTTGAAAACGATGATGACCTGAATCAGCTGATGGAAAACGTCACTGGTGTCGTCGTGTCAGGCTGCAACCTTGATCTTGATCCCACGCGGCTGAAGATGCACATCCATCCGTCCGTGAAAGTGATGCCGAAACGCCGGGAAGACTTCGATCGTCGTGTGGCGGAAATGGCCATCAAACGCCGTTTGCCCATTCTGGCAATCGGTTCCGGAATGCAACTCGTGAATGCTCTGTGCGGCGGCACGCTCTACCAGCACATTCCCGAAGAAGTTCCCCGCGCTCTGCATCATCGCGATCCGATTGAACAGAATCTGCGGCATGTCCTTGAGATTGTTCCAGGAACGCGTCTGGACGCGATCTACGGACCTGGTGAAGTTCGTGTCAATAGTGCGCACCATATGGCCGTGAAAGACTTGTCATCACGCTTTCGCGTCAGTGCGACGTGTCCTGACGGAATCATCGAAGCCTATGAATCAATCGAAGACGACTGGTTCTGTCTGGGAGTCCAGTGGCATCCGGAAAGCAACACCGCTTCGGCACTGGATCTGCAGATCTTTGAAGCGTTCATTGATGCGGCAGCCAAAGAAGCCGCTCCGGCTGACATCCTGCCGATGAACGACATGTTCCGTCGCGCTGCGTAGTGCTTTGTCAAATCTCAATGTTCGGGTGGCCGGGGTTGGAGGGCGATAGCCCGAAACCCCGGGGGCTTCCTTCGCTCCGCTCAGTCCAGCCCCGGCCACCCAACCCGAAGTCCTTGTTTTGACAGAGCAGTAGTCTGTTCCTGCGAGAAATCGCGAAACGTCATTACACCATGGCCAGGTCACAAGACCTGGCCATGTTCGTTTCGCGCTGGAAAACAGGCTTCAGCCGACCGGGCTGCGTTTCGCCTGTTCCACCAATTGATTTACCCACGCCTGAACGTCGTCAGCCAGCAGAGGCTGACACGGCTGCGAGTAGTCGATCCGCTGCTCGTAGCTGCCGGCTTCGTACGCTTGTTCCAGCGCGGCGCGAATGTCGAGTCCCACGTCGGGGTCGTTGCCAGCCAGCGGAATTCGGATGCATGGCAACTTCTGCCGGATGCTGCGTGGATAGACTTCGAAACGAGTGGTGTGCGCGCGATGGACGCAAACCAGGTAGTCGTAATCGTAACGGGCCGCTGTCGATGATTCGGCAATCGCCACCACATGCGGTCCGCGACGCAGCAAGTCAATCTCCACGAGATGCGTATCGCTGTAAAGCACTTCACGTTGCTTCGTCACATAGGAATCTCGCCCAGGACCAGCGTATTTATTGCTCGGGCTGATCAGTTCAATCACTGTGACGACGCGCATGTTGGATTCACGGTCAAGAATCTCAATGAACGGCTGACGAATTTCGAGATCCTGAGCTTCCAGGACGATCGGTTCATCGACCTCCGGTAATTCTGCGACCGCAACTCCGCCGTCCTGATCCGATCGCCCCTTCGTGTGCCGCACCCAGACATCAGGGATAATTGCATGATCCCGCCACCCTGTCGCCGATTCAACATAAACACGTTCCCCGACAGAAGCCGCGTACCGTGGACGGATGCGCGGAGCGATCTGGTCGCGAAGATAAGTCACCATCGGACCATGAATCCCCGGAAAGATGGCAGGGTTTTCGAGATACGGGTCCATTCCCGGAAAGATCAGCGGCACAGCAAAGTCCTTATTCAGTCTTTCGTCGAAATCCAGGCACTTGCATCGTGCCAGCATATTCTTCACGCGGTTGGG
>JAYTAK010000854.1:0-3264 GCA_043737515.1 Candidatus Kuenenia sp.
GCGTCAGTCACCATATACTGAGTTCCCAACGCGACAGCAAAGATGCTCTGATAACCAACACCGAGCAGCGCTCCGTTTGGGGCGAAGCCTGAATCACCAAAGCCATTCGTGTTTGCCAGGTCGATATAGCGCACGTCCGCCGCCAGCAACACGCGGTCGATGCCTTTGTACGATGTACCCACTGACACGATTGCCGGTAGATCGAGATTATATTCCGTAGTTTGCGGCAGCCCAAGTTCGTTGGTCGTATTGTAGCTGTACGACTGAAACCATTGAGGACTTTTGTAAGACGAGCCAAAGCCCCAGTCGCCCGCCTTGTAATACGTTCCCAGGCTGAAGCCAGCTCCCCATGCGGCACCAGAGTGAGTGCCTTGCGGATACGTCGCAAATCCGTCGCCATTGGCATCGTCCGGCGCTGAGACGACCGATGGATCAACTTGTAACGAACCGAGATCCAGCAGCGGGCTGATCGAAACTGAGAGTTGCTCGTTCACATCGTACACCAGAGCCGGAGCGATCTGCAGCACCTGGTACTGCGAAAAGATGGGTCCGAAGCCCAACCCGACGGGAGGGGGCGGAGACAGCACAGGATTTGTTGTACTTCCGGCATAGTTCAGACCAAAGCCAGCCACCGCGAAGATACCGAGGCCATACGTAAACGGTGACTCCTCCGGACGATAGGACATCGCAATCGTCGGCAGGGCGAATACCATGT
The DNA here is from genome assembly GCA_043737515.1 of Candidatus Kuenenia sp. GTDB lineage: Bacteria > Planctomycetota > Planctomycetia > Planctomycetales > Planctomycetaceae > SXXK01. The sequence goes on from JAYTAK010000854.1 coordinate 716, forward strand.
CTGAGCCTTTTGTGTTGCCACTCAGATCAACCGGTGGAACACCCGGCCCAAAAGCGCCTGCGGGGACGCTGGACGACAGGTTTGCGTGCGGGAACAGCAACTCGGCACCGACGTCAATCTGGGAACCTTCCAGCCCCGAAAGAGTCGCCGGATTCCACAACAACGCGCCGCTGGCGGACAACGGTGCCGCGGTCGAGGCGCCTCCCATAGAACGATTGATGGGGCCAGCTCCTGAAAGAATGGGCCCAAACTGAGCCGCAGCTGGTTTTGCTGCAACGCTGATGATCAACGCGGCCAGGAGACACAACTTTCCGACAGCGGCGATTTTTCCCAGGCTTATCATCGATTCATCCTTGTAATCGAGTTGCAACAGCATTGAGGGATGTATCGACACTTGCCGGTACAAAGAGTGTAACTGTCACAAGCCTTTGTCCACTCTGCGGCAATTTCTACCGAACAATCCATAATAATTGCCCAACCGGAATAGTCGATCACCAGAAAGTTGCCTATCTGCCTGAACCGGCACTCGTCGTTATCACCCGAGTTGAGCGCGTCGAACTCAGTTCTCCGGTGATGGGGGAAGCGTTCGCGCGATTCTGCAGCCGCTGTAATAGACGCGGTAGCTGGGTTGTTCATGGTGGCGCGCCGAACAGCGGGAGATCGTTGCTGAGTTGAACCATCCGCCGCCGCGGACGATACGGTCGTTTCCGTCAGCGGGGCCGTGAGGGTCAGGTGCATTCGTGAATTCACCGTACCAATCGTGGCACCATTCAAAAATATTTCCGTGCATATCGTAGAGGCCACGAAGATTTGGCCGAGCGGTTCCGGCCAAATGCGAACGGCGTCCTGAATTCCCATTCCACCATGCATAGTGGTCAAGCAACTTCTCATCGTTACCGAAGTAAAATGCCGTTTGACTTCCAGCGCGGCAAGCGCGTTCCCACTCGGCCTCAGTCAGCAGACGGAAGCCGGTGCGTTCCGGCTGGAATGGCCAACTGCGGGGAAACGTACTGCCGTCGTCCAGTTGGATGCGTTGATCTTCGGGCACCTTGTCGGCTGCGACATAGCATTGCTCCGCTTCAGCGCGCCCGGACACCTCTGACAGCCAGCGGCAGAAGAGAATCGAGGTGTACCAGGTTGGTCCGCAAACCGGGACGTCAGGTGAGGAACTATGCTCTTCAAACAGACCATCGGTGCGATTGGTTTCCTGCTGAAATCGTTTCCACATCGCCACGGTGACCTCCGACTGGCAGACGGCATAGGGCCTTGTGAAATGCACGAGATGCTGCGACTCGTCGTTCTTTCGGCCAGGTTCCTCAGTGCGGGAACCGATCATCGCGTCGCCGGGTGCGAAGACGATCCACGTCAGGAACTGGCCGGCAACCTCTTCAACAAACCACTGGCGATGGCCAGAGCGATCATAGGGAACAGGGTGCTTATCGACGCGCGCGACAGCATCATTCTGTCCCCAGGTCCGCAGGAGCCAGCCCGCAGCCCCGTGAATTCCTGAGCTGGCATCGTTTGCATACCAGTCCTCCACGCGTGTGATAGTTTCGTCGCGTTGAGTCGGCGGCAGATCGTTCACGGTAAACTCCCCGAGTGCGAGGAGCAGGGCGAATCGTTCGGTCTCCGTGGATGCGACGGACAGACAATTCAGCACGTCGATTGGCCGGACGCCTCGCGACTTCAGTCGATGGATCGTCTGCGTGAGCGACTCAGGGTCATCGTCAATCCGGAATGCAGGCAGCACGGCTGCGTGTTCGCCCCAGCGCAGCATGGTCACGGCGGCACCGGCGCGGCGGCGACCCAGCGCGAGTCGTTCAGCGGGTGGCAATTCGGCCAACGGTTTCTGGCCGATGATTGCGGTCAGGGCCTTCAACGCACGTGACTGGTTACCGGGATCGGCAGACAATGCGCTGAGAATAATTTCGTACTGTTTTTGATCCGCGACCGCGACGAGTTCGCTCAAACGCTCCGGATCCCCCGCAGCATATTCCGCCAGTGCGCTCGCGGATGCGATCCGCTCGGATTCTCCTCGCAACGGATCGCGAAAGATGACTTCGATCGGGTCGAGCAGTGTCGGTGCGATCGGACGCAGGAACTCTCGCAGCTCCCGCTGATACTCGGGACTTGAAGCTACGAGTTGCTCCGCGAGCAGGCTGGCATCGGCGGCAGTCCAATGTTCACTTATGGGAGCGTACGTCGCCAGCGCCATTCCGGCGCGGAACCGGCGCGTTCCACTTTGATCGTCCGCATGCAGCACATTCCACAATTCGGGTTCAATCTGCTTCCTTGAGACTTGCAGGCTGTCGCGGATCACGGGGAACCGTTCGAGAGTCTGCAGCGTACCGTTCAGCATTTCTGCTGTGAGTGGTTCGACCTGTGCCTCGTCCACCGGGAGGAGTGCGAGGCTGGCATGAATCTTTGTCTTCTCGTCGGAATCCTCAGCCGTCAGCAGATCCCGCAACCGAGGATCTGCCCAGGTGCGATATCCCTCCAGATCTTTTACGATCACCGGAACCTGGGACGGTTCCGCATCAATGAGCCGC
>JAYTAK010000855.1:0-3263 GCA_043737515.1 Candidatus Kuenenia sp.
TCAGGGTCTCGACAAATACAGTGCGTGATGGAACAGATGACGCACACGATGTCCAGTAGAAGCCATGTTTCCAGCGGCCAGTGTTCCTGAAAAATGGACGGAGTACATTGCTCTGAATGCGCAGATGGCGTTAATCAGTCCGAACGTCGCCGAAAGGACAACGCCGCTGTGCGGGCAATGAACGTTCGTTTTGTTCGAGGCATGTTCGTCCAGTTTACATTCCGCATCTTGCAACTCCCCGGGGTCGGTTATTCAATTTTTGACCAATGCGGCTGTAGCAAGTTTATGGCGATACGCCGTTGCCGCCAAATGAGCGATTGGTCGTTACCTTTTCTTCCTCTACTCCTGCGGTGATTTCCCTGACTGTTCGTGTTGGTGCAGTAAAAGATCAAGTTTCTGGTTACATCTTTTCAACTCTTCATAGACAGAATCGAGTCGATGCTCGTGCGTTTTAAGAATCACTCGCATCCGGGCATCAATGGAGCCAACGATGCCAAAGGCGATAAGAAACATGACTACGTATTCCATTTAGCCCCCCGTTTGACGAGAATTGTTTGCCGTTCTGTGTGATTGGGCGCTTCAAAACCTCAAATGTGAAGTTACCCGCGAATTGCGGATCAGTTCAAGTTGGGTTTAGAACGCCCAATGACAGTATCGCCTCCTAATAATAAGTACACGTTCGCATTTTTCCATTGCACCCCTAAACTCGATCGTCTCGAACAAATAGCATTGCGATTACTCCAACGAGCGATCCAAGAATTGTGCCAAAAAGCATGGCAACGCAACTTACCACCGATGCTTCGATCAAGCCCGCCCCCAGAACGAGTTGATAGTAGAAAAACGTGCAGCCAGCGGCGATTAGGCCACAAGTTACACGAGACAATCCATAGACCGATTTTCGTCGGCTTTTTTGGCCCGTGACCAGCCTAATGAGACGGTACAAGAGCGATCGAGCGCGAACATGAATTGGCCTTCCATTCAGGAATCGGTCAAGTTCATCTGCCAATTCCCTCGCCGACTCGTATCGTTGATTCGCCTGTTTTTCAAGGCACTTTACGCAAATGAGGCTAAGATCTTTAGGAACGTTGCGATTCAGGATTCGTGGTGTCAGCGGTTCGCGTTCCAGCACCTGCATTAGGGTGTCGATCGGATTGGCGGCCTGAAACGGAGGTCGACCGGTCAGCAGGCAGTACAGAATGGCTCCAAGTGAGTAGATATCTGACAGCGGGCCAACTTCGTTTGTCTTTCCGGCAGCTTGTTCGGGCGGCATATAACTTGGAGTGCCCAACACTGTGCCGGTTTGCGTCAGACCGCTGTCGCGCGTTACTTGCTTTGCCAGACCGAAGTCCGTCACCTTCGGTTCACCGTGTCGATCGAGCAGTACATTTGCCGGTTTTAAATCGCGGTGGATCACTCCGTTTTCATGCGCGTAGGCAACAGCTGCTGCCAACTTCATTGTGATCTCCGCCGCTTCTCTCGGCGGCAGCGGTCCGTCTTTGACTCGATCGGCCAGACTGTTGCCTTCGATAAACCCCATCGAAAAGAAATGCTGCCCGTCGTGCTGCCCGATTTCAAAGATCGGCACGATCCCCGGATGATCGAGATTCGCCGCCGCTTCGGCCTCGGTATAGAAGCGTTTGACGTCTTCGTCCGATGCCAGTTGCCCCGAAAGAATCATCTTCAGTGCGACGATGCGGTTCAGATTGACCTGGCGAGCTTTGTAAACGACTCCCATGCCCCCGCGAGCGATCTCGTTCAGCAGTTCATAGTCACCAAAGTAGCGGACCCGTGATCTGGCGGCCGCAGGCGGCCGAGTATCTCTGGATGGAGGGATCGTTGCATCAGGATCGACCAGCGGAATCTCTGTCGCATCTTCGGCGTTGTTCACCGGAGGCACGGTTGCAAATTTGTCAAGTGCCCCTGCAGCTGGCGGGCCAGCATTTCGAGGCAGCAGCGTCGGGTCTTCGGAAGGCAATGGGGACGCTGGATCATGACTGGTCGACATCGTGTTCGGCCTGTTGAAGGGAAAGAGCTTCCAACTTCGCAGACAAAGTTAAAGTCTGCCGTAGAGAGAAGTCTACATTCCACACGTTCGGGGGCCAAGTCGCAGGATGTCCGTGTTGCCGGAGCAGCCTGATTCACCGGGGTAGCATCCGCAGTTTCTTTCGCAGCCGATTCACATCAACCCTTCCGTCAGAGCGACATTGCAAACTGGTCAGGCATTCGCTGCCAAAAGAGTGGTTCGCCACGCCCCAAAACGAAATCAGCCCTCAGTGTATGTGGCCCGTGCGTAAAAAGCCTGTTCCAGCTGAGCGGCTTTCCATTCTGCGGGGATTTCATCCTGAGTTGCGTATAAATAAAGAGCACTTAGCAGGACGGTATTCAAAGTTGAGTGAATCAACGCCGTCGCCACCAGCCACAGTATCCCGAAACCCACGAACCCACTTCCGATACTTGAAGTGGTGACGCCTGCCTTGGCACCGAAACCAAGCAGAGCGAACCCTATCAGCCAGACAGGAAATACAAAGACGTCAATTCCTACTCGCCCTCCAATTTGGTCACCCCAAGTTCTGGTCAGCACCTTTACAGATCGCTTCAGTGCTTTCAAAGGGCCCACCCGTTCTATCACAAGAACGGGAACAATGAAGAAAGTGGCAACGGACCAGAGAACTCCGAAAACCTGCACGAGGAGGTAGGTTCCATATCGATCATGATCCCGGGTGAATTTTTCGACCATTCTAATCACAAGGCCAATAGAAGCCGACACTGCGCTCCACGCCAGCAGCTGAGGCAACCGACGAGTGGCAGCGAGAAGGCCATGAAACAAGTTCACCCGAAGCCCTCGAATTCGGAACAAACAACAGTGCACAAGGGCCGCGTTGAAGTAGTAAATGACAAAATTCAGAGAGAAATAGAACAGGAAGATCGTCCCCCATGATTTCCACGAGTCGCTGTCAGCCTGTCCATCTGCAAACTGAACAAGTCTTGTGATTCCAGCCAGAATGCCCTGCTGATCGAAGGTTGCAGGTGCAATGAAGCTCAACATCACCACAACACAGGCAACGCCACTTAACAAAGGCAGAATCAACAGTGACAGATCGGCACGCAGAATTTTCCAGCAATCTCGCGCTAAATGAAAACCCGCAACGAACCCGTCGATCAAATCATCAAGCATGACTGAGATCCGAAGGAAGACAAAAACGAAGCCATTGACAAGACTGTTCCAACAACATTTCCATGTCTAAGAGCCCCGGCTTCCTGCC